>CBINGV010000100.1:0-11904 GCA_966250255.1 uncultured Flavobacteriales bacterium
TACCGGTGTGTTGTCTTTTCGTGATATCGACGCGATCGTTTACGCCTTCAACGAGCTTGTCTTTTCCGTAAATAAATTCATCGCGCTCATACTGTGTCGGAACGATCCGGTCCGTGAGGAAAATCGCTTCTTTCGGGCAGGCTTCCTCGCAGAGGCCGCAGAAAATACAGCGCAGCATGTTAATTTCGTATGTTTCCGCGTATTTTTCTTCCCGGTAAAGATGCTCTTCACCCTTTTTGCGCTCGGCGGCAACCATCGTAATGGCTTCGGCCGGGCAGGCAACGGCACACAGACCGCAGGCCGTACAGTTTTCGCGCCCCTGTTCATCGCGCTTCAGCACGTGCATTCCGCGGTAAACCGGTGCAAAAACCCGTTGTTCTTCCGGGTATTTGATCGTGTTGTTTTTGCGGAACAAGTGTTTGAGCGTGATCCACATTCCCCCGATAATAGCCGGCAGATAGAGCTTTTCCATGAAAGTCATCGGCTTATCGGAAACAACCTTACGTTTATTGGATAAACTTTGCATAATTTCTTATTTTCTTAATTAAACCAACCGTTTTTGAAAGCGATCACCAAACCGGTTACAAGCAGGTTGATCAAAGCGATCGGAATTAAACTTTTCCATCCCAGGTGCATCAGCTGGTCGAAGCGGAAACGCGGCAAAGTCCAGCGGATCCACATGATGACAAAGATGAAGAAGAAGATTTTGATAAACAGGGCAGCTACACCGAGCACCGCCAGTAAGTTTCCGGAGAAATAATCCATGCCCGGGAAGTTGTAGCCTCCGAAGAACAGGATGGAAATAATGGCGGATGAAATAAACATGCTCACGTATTCGGCAAAGAGGTAGAACCCAAGTTTCATGGAACCGTATTCCGTGTGGTAACCCCCGATCAGCTCACTTTCACATTCGGAAAGGTCAAACGGTGCGCGGTTCAGCTCGGCAAGTGAACAAATGAAGAATACGAGGAAACACACCGGCTGGCTGAATACATTCCAGCTGAACCAGCCGTCCTGCCAGAAGCCGTGCTGGCTTTCGGTGATGTCGCGCAGGCTGAGGCTTCCGGTCATCATTACGATGGTAATGACGGAAACACCCATCGCCAATTCGTAGGAGATCATCTGCGAAGAAGCGCGGATGGCCCCGAAAAGCGAAAATTTGTTGTTGGATGCCCAGGCGCCGATCATAATACCGTAAACGCCTACGGAAAGTACGCCGAGAATAAAGAGAATCCCTACGTTGAAGTCAGCTACCTGCAGCACAACATTTTTCCCGAACATAAATAAATCCGGTCCCCACGGAATGATGGTACTGGTCATCAATGCCGTAAACATCGAAATACCCGGACCCATAATGAAGAGCCATTTATCGGCATGCTTGGGGATAAAATCTTCTTTGAGGAACATTTTCACACCATCAGCGAGCGGCTGCAGCAAACCGAAGGGCCCCGCCCTGTCCGGTCCGATCCGGTCCTGGAACCAGGCCGCAACTTTACGCTCAAAATAGGTGGCATACATGGCGATCAGGAGCGACAAGCCAAATATGATAACAACCAAAATCAGTTTTTCTAAGAACATCTGCGATTAGTTTATTTTTTTAATGGATTTGCGCGGGCTTTGGTAGTGTCCCTGCGAGATCACCGAATGCCTGTTGATGGTGCGCGGACCGGCAATATTCCATTTGGCAACATCTTTTTTGTCAAAACGGCAATCGTTGCAGATCCATCCCGGTTTTCCGTCCTGGTCTTCTACCTCGCCGTATTGATCTTTGCGGGAGGTTACGCGGTAAATTTCATTTCCGAACATCCACACTACCGCTTTCCCGGAGCATTTCCCGCATTCGCAGGAAGCATCCATCGGCTTGAGGAACCAGACGCGGCTCTTGAAGCGGAAGGTTTTATCGGTCAGGGCTCCCACCGGGCACACATCGATCATGTTGCCGGAGAAGTCATTTTCAATGGCATTTTCAATGTAAGTACTGATCTCGGCATGCTCACCGCGGTTCAATACGCCGTGTACGCGCTTGTCGGTCAGTTGGTTGGCTACTGCCACACAACGGTAACAAAGAATGCAGCGGTTCATGTGCAGCTTGATCTTGTTGCCAATGTCGATCGGGTCGAAGGTGCGGCGCTCCTCTTCGTAACGCGTACCTTGTCCGCCATGCTCGAAACCGAGGTCCTGGAGGTGACATTCACCGGCCTGGTCGCAAATCGGGCAATCGAGCGGGTGATTGATCAGCAAAAATTCCACCACACCGCCGCGGCCGTCATGCACGCGTTCGCTGGTTTTGTTCTTCACGACCATCCCGTCCATGACAGCGGTAGAGCAGGAAGCCACGAGCTTTGGCATCGGGCGCGGATCTTTTTCAGAACCCTGGGTCACTTCCACAAGGCAGGTGCGGCATTTACCGCCCGTTCCGGGAAGCTTGCTGTAAAAACACATGGCAGGCGGTACAACATCGCCCCCGATCTGGCGGGCAGCGCTCAGGATCGTTGTTCCCGGTTCTACTTCGATTGTTTTGTCGTCAATGGTTACTTTTACCATATTCCTTTTTTAATTATTTTGTTTCCCGCGGATTCCGCAAATTTTGGCGCTGTTTTACGCTAACCTAATTTTTAACTCTGCGTCTATCTGCGAAATTTTTCTGCGATATCTGCGGGAACTTCTATCTCTTTACTTGGCAAACGAAACTTCTTTCGATAAGCCGTAATTTCTTGTTTGCGAAACTTCGCGCTCGTTTACGTGCCATTCGAATTCATCGCGGAAATGACGGATCGCAGCGGCTACCGGCCAGGCAGCAGCATCACCCAGCGGGCAGATCGTATTTCCTTCGATTTTCTTGTTAATCTCGGCCAGCAAATCGATGTCGCGCATGTTACCCTGCCCGTGTTCGAGGCGGTGGAGCACTTTTTCCATCCAGCCTGTACCTTCGCGGCAAGGTGAACATTGTCCGCAGGACTCGTGGGCGTAAAAACGGGCAAAATTCCAGGTATTGCGCACAATACACTGGTCTTCGTCAAAGACAATGAAACCGCCGGAACCAAGCATGGAACCTGTGGCGAATCCCCCGTCGGACAAACTTTCGTAAGTCATCAAACGATCTTCACCGGCAGCGGTTTTAGTCACTAAATAATGCGGCAAAATCGGAACGGAAGAACCTCCCGGTACGCAGGCCTTGAGCTTTTTCCCGTTGGCAATCCCGCGGCACCACTCGTCGCCGTAAATAAATTCTTCGACGGTGATTCCCATTTCGATTTCGTAAACTCCCGGGCGAACGAGGTTTCCGCAGGCGGAAATCAGTTTCGTACCGGTACTTTTACCTAAGCCTACTTTGGCATATTCTTCTCCACCATCGTTCACAATCGGAACTACTGCAGCAATACTTTCTACGTTGTTTACCACCGTCGGGCAGCCCCACAAACCTTTAACGGCCGGGAACGGCGGCTTGATGCGCGGGTTTCCGCGTTTTCCTTCCAGGGATTCGATCAAAGCGGTTTCTTCCCCGCAGATGTAAGCGCCTCCTCCCGGAGCAACGCGTAAATCGAGGTCAAAGCCCGAGCCTAAGATGTTTTTCCCGAGGAAGCCGTTGGCGTAAGCCTCAGCGATTGCTTTTTCGAGGATTTCCAAAATCCACATGTATTCGCCGCGGATGTAAATGAAGGAAAGGTTCGCCCCGAGCGCATAGCTGGAAGTAATCATACCCTCTACAAGCAAATGCGGGATTTTTTCCATCAGGTAACGGTCCTTGAAGGTGCCCGGCTCGGATTCGTCAGCGTTGCAGAGCAAGTAACGCGGAACGCCTTCCGGCTTGGCGAGAAAAGACCATTTCATCCCGGTAGGGAAGCCTGCTCCACCACGGCCGCGCAGACCGGATTTCTGAACTTCTTCCACGACCTGTTCGGGCGACATGGTTTTCAGGGCTTTTTCCACTGAACGGTAACCGCCATGTTTACGGTATACTTCAAAGGTCTCAATTCCGGGAACGTTGTCGTGTTCCAGCAATAATCTTCTTCCCATTAGATTTCAATATTTGTATTACCTGAACGGTAAGCATCAATCAATTTGTCCACTTTTTCGTTGGTGAGGTGCTCGTGGTATTTTTTGCCGCACTGGAGCATCGGGCCATAACCACAGGCGCCCAGGCATTCAGCTGTTTTCAGGGTAAACATGCCGTCCTTGGTAGTTTCACCGACTTTGATGTCAAGCTTTTTCCCGATGTAATCAATCAGCTGGTCGCTGCCAACGAGCATGCAAGGTCCCGTGCGGCACACTTCGAATACATAGTTTCCTACAGGCTGAACGTTGAACATCGTGTAGAAAGTTGCCACCTCGTATACTTCGATCGGCTCGATTTTGAGGATCTCAGCCACATAGTCCATCGTTTCGATGCTTAACCAGCCGCCAAAACTTTCTTCGGCAATATGCAGGATACGGATCAGCGCACTTTTGGATTTCCCTTCCGGGTATTCGTTGATGATGCGCTGTACTTCGGCCATTTTTTCGGCACTGAACACCGGTTTTTCAGAGTGTCTTTCACTGATCGGTGTATGTACGTGTGAACCCATTTAATTCTCAATTTTCAATTTTCAATTCGCTTAAGCGTCTAATTCCCCGGCGATGACATTCATGCTACTCAAAGTCAATACGGCATCACTGATCGTTTGACCGGTAATCATTTCCGGGTAAGCCTGGTAATAAATAAAACAAGGTCTTCTGAATTGCAGCCTGTAAGGTGAGCGGCCACCGTCGCTGATCAGGTGGAAACCAAGCTCTCCGTTACCGCCTTCAACGCTGTGATACACTTCGCCCACCGGAACAGGCGTTTCGCCCATCACGATCTTAAAGTGGTAAATCAGCGCTTCCATGTTGTTGTACACCATCTCTTTCGGAGGGAGGTAAAACTCGGGAATTTCGGCATGGTAATCGCCTTCCGGCAGGTTATTGTAGGCCTGCTCGATGATTTTCATACTTTGGCGGATTTCTTCCTGGCGTACCATGAAGCGGTCGTACGTGTCCCCGTTCACACCTACCGGGATCGTGAAATCAAAATCCTGGTAAGAAGAATAAGGGTTCATCGCACGAACGTCATAATCCACACCGGCTGCACGCAGGTTCGGCCCCGTGAAACCGTAGTCGAGTGCACGTTCGGCGCTGATCGGCCCGGCACCGCGGGTACGGTCCATGAAGATGCGGTTGCGTGAAAGTAAAGCATCAAACTCGTTGAATACTTTGGGGAAGGTTTTGAGGAAGTTTTTTAGTTTTTTGTGGAACTCCGGCGTAAAATCACGCTCGAAACCACCAATGCGGCCTACGTTCGTTGTCAAACGGGCCCCGCAAACTTCTTCGTACAATTCGTAGATTTTTTCACGCTCCTGGAACACGTAGGTAAAGCCGGTCAAAGCCCCGGTATCCACCCCGATCACGGAGTTACACACCAGGTGGTCGGCAATACGCGCCAATTCCATAATGATGACCCGCATGTAGTCGATACGCTTGGAAATATCCGCGCCGATCAGTTTTTCAACCGTCATGTGCCAGCCCATATTGTTGATCGGGGAGGAACAATAGTTCAAACGGTCGGTAAGCGGCGTGATCTGGTTGTAGGGGCGTCTTTCGGCAATCTTTTCAAACGCGCGGTGGATGTAGCCTACCGTTTGCTCGGAAGAGAGGATCTTTTCACCGTCCACCTGCAGGATATTCTGGAAAATACCGTGGGTTGCCGGGTGGGTCGGCCCGAGGTTCAGGGTCGCGATTTCGCCATCGATTGTTTCTTTGGACAATTCAGGCCTTGATGTTTCGTGCAAATTTTCTTCGTTCCAGTTCATAAGCCTTCAATTATCTTCCGAAGAAGCGGTCGTCTTTATCTTCACGGGTGGCATCTTCCAGGTGGTATTCCTTACGCATCGGGAAGTAATCCATCGTGTCTTCATTTAAAATCCGGGTGAGGTTCGGGTGGCCCTTGAATTGGATCCCGAAAAAGTCGTAGGCTTCGCGCTCGAGCCAGTTGGCTCCCGTGTAAATGTCCGTAATGGAATCAATTTCCGGGTTTTCGATCGGGAAATAAGCACGGAGACGGATGCGGAAATTGTGCACCAGGCTATGCAAATGGTAGTTAACGCCCAATTCCTTGCCGGCATTGTCCGGGTAATGAATTCCGCCCAGCAGGGTCAGGAAAGAAACCTGGAGCTTGTCGTCTTCTTTCAGCCATTTAACCAGGCTGTGTACGATTTCGGGTGTTACTTCCAGGGTAAGCAGGCCATGCGGCTCTTCCATGGACAGGACCCCTTCACCGAACTGAGCTTTGATGCGCTCAAATACGGATTCATTTGTCAAGCTGTTCTGGGTCATTGGTTTCAATATTATAATCTTTCAACAAATGCTTGTACTCTTCGGAGTAGCGTCTTCTGAGCGGTTCATGCTTCACGAGCTCGTGGATGCGCATGATCCCGTCAATGATTTGCTCCGGTCTCGGCGGACAGCCCGGTACGTAAACGTCTACCGGGATGATGCGATCGATCCCCTGCAATACGGAGTAAGTATCAAAAATACCACCGGAACAGGCGCAGGCCCCAACAGAGAGCACCCATTTTGGCTCGGCCATTTGTTCGTAAACCTGCTTGAGAACAGGCCCTAATTTCTTGGAGATGGTACCGGCAACGATCAGGAGATCGGCCTGGCGTGGGGAAAAGGACATACGCTCCATTCCGAAACGCGCCAAGTCGTAGTTACTACCCATGGTTGCCATGTATTCAATTCCACAGCAGGAGGTAGCGAAAGGCAGTGGCCAAACTGAGTTGGACCGGGCAACGCCCAATACTTTTTCAAGTCGGGTCAACTGGTAACCTTCCCCGTTGACTACTTGTAAATCTTCTATTTTTCCCATTCTAAGGCACCTTTTTTAAGTACATATAAAAAGCCGATAAGGAAGAAGGCCACGAACAGGATCACGGCCAGCAGGCCTTCGAGTTGCAGCGCTTTGAAATTCACGGCGTAAGGATAAAAGAAAATAACTTCGACGTCGAAGAGAACGAAGAGGATGGCGGTCATGAAGTAGCGCACGGAAACCGGAAAACGGGCATCACCGTCGGATTCGATTCCGCATTCCCAGTTTTCATCTTTCTTTTTTGAATGGAGTCTAGGTCCCAGGATATGGGTCACCCCCAGGGTGGTCGCCACGAAACCTAATGCTACAGCTGCCTGAATTACAAGAGGAAAATAGTCCTCATAATTGTTGTTTGCCATACAATTTTGCTAAAATAGGGAACAAATTTAATATAAAATCCAATAAAGCAAGTAAAAATCGGGGAAAAATCGCCGATGGGGGGCCAGCAGTTGATTAATAAGGCTCAACGTACGATATTTACTGGCTTTTCAAGCTTTCAGGAGCGCAGAAAAATGGAGCGGGAAGCTTATTTGATTGACTTCAGCTTGTTTTCAACCTCGGAAACCTTGCCTGTTTGCGTTTTGATGGCTTCTTTCTGCTGGTCCTGGTTCTGGACGTTCAGCTTGATCTTTTCCTCGGCATCGGCAATTTTCTTCTTGTAATCTTCGATATCTTCCTCGAGGCCCTTTTTGTCCTTTTCAAGCGAGCGCTGGGTTTTTTCCATGTCGGACAAGGCATCCCTGTTTTTCTCAAGCTCTTCCTTCACACAATTGGTGGCTGTTTCACGGGCAAAGGTTTTCAGTTTTTCTGACATGGCGCGGAATAATTCGCTGTGCTCCCGGCTGCTGAGGTAAGCCCCACCGAGATCGGTCGCGAAAGCCACGCGGATTTCATTGCTTTGGCTGGAAATCACCCGGGCATAGGTGTCGAAAGGCTTATCCCCCATGAATTTGCTGATCGCCTGGATGGTAAAGAGCTCTTCGCCTTTGGAATCGTATTTTCCATTCCAGTTTTTGAGCTCTTTTTTCAATTCTTTCTCCACGGCTTCTTTGTTCCCGTATGGAATGTTGACCACGAGGGCATTTTTGGAGCCGGTGCTGAAGCTGTGGTTTTCTTCCGAAACCTTGATGTCACCCTGGGCAAAGGTCATGGCCGAAGCGAGCAGGGCCAGTAGCGTAAACCTGATTTTCATAAGCAAGTGTTTTATGTTTCAGGCAAATATAAAGAAAATTAATCAGCTTACCTGGAATATACCGCACGATTTTCCCGGTACTTTAAGGGGAAAAGAAGCCCGATCGATGCCGACCAGATATCGTGGTTCGACCAGGGCATCACTTTCAGTTTTAAAACCATGGGATTATCGCGGCCCGGCAGCTGAACGCCTCCTTCGACCAGCGGTCCGAAAACATAAGCGTAAGGTAAATAATGCGTATTCAGGAGGTAACAGCCGCCAAGTCCTACAAAACCGCCGTATTGCCCTTCAGGATTCTTTTGTGACAGGTTGCCGAACAGGTACTGAACGCTTACGGGAATATTGAATACGAAAGCCGGGTTGAGGCCGTTGGAGGCAATATTGAGGCCAATCCCCGCAGAAAGCTCTGCGTTGAAAGCAATGCCGCGCTGACCGCTGTAATTCAGGTTGTAGTTGACCATAGCGACGAATGCTGAGAGGTCATCGCCGTTGTAATTGTCGTCAAATTTGGAGGTGTTGGGATACAGATCCGTGATCTTCAGAATGGAGGGGCCAAAAGCTTCGCGCATTTCAACCTGGGCGCTTGCCAGCAGAGAGAGCAGGCTGAAAAACAGGAATGTGGTCGTTTTCATGCCGCTAAAATACTAAAAATCTTTCACCGGGAATAAAAAAACACACCCGGAGATGTGTTCACTTTATTCCCTGTTCTGGCACGAATCATAGCGAAAGACAATTTGTGCGAATTCGTGTAATTCGTGGCCAATTTCCCGGCTTCGAATTTACTCCCGCGGGCCATTTGGGCGATGGCCGCCTTTGCGCTGTTTGAGCTCCTTCAGCAGTTTTTTCCGGAATTCCTTTTCAATTTTGAGCAGGCGCGTGGCTTTTTTGTAGCCGATCACAGCTGCAATTTTGGTGTAATATTCTTTTTTGAGATTGGTTTCCGCAATCTCGTTGTCAAAAAGCTTATTGACATTTTTCTTGAAATCCTCGTCGCTGTAGCTTTCGCTGTTTTTCGAAATTTCTTCGGCCATTTTGCGATTTTCCTTGCGTTTGGATTTGATTTTTTCTTCCATTTCGTTGTAGAGCGGCCAGAATTTTTCACTTTCGGCCACGGTGAGTTTCAGTTCCTCGGTAATATAAGCTACTTTCAGCTGTTTTACCTTCTCGTGGCGTTTCATATCGCCGTCCTGCGAAAAGCCGGTTTTAGCAAGGAACAAGAGAACAAAGAGATAGCTAATGCGTTTCATGATTCAGACTTAAAATTGTGAATAATCCAGTTCTTCGAGGTCAAACTCCTCGCTTTCGATGTATTGGTACAGATCATCCGTTGAAAGCTCGTCGAGAAGTTGTGCGGAGCCCACAAAGCCCTCCATGGAAGCAATTTCGATGGTTTTATCTACGGTTTTTTCTTCCCGGGGCTCTTGGTTTTGAGCTAAGGGAATGGTTTTTTCAGTTGGCTCTTCCGCTTCATCCACCACTTCCCATACACTTTCTTCGGGGTGTTCATCGAGGTAATTTTCGATTTCTTCTTTTGAAACAGAGGCAAAATTCGTTTGCTCCTCCCGGTTGAAGAAATTGATGCCAAAAACGAGCAGGGCAACCGCCGCAGCTGTTGAAAGCCAGAATGCCGGGCGCAGGTAAACCACCTTCGGTTTGGATTGCGTTTTGATTTTTTCCAGCATGTTGGCGTGGAATTGCTCAAAATAAGCGGGGTCGACCGTTGGTTTTTGCTTTGCCCGGATGTGCTCCAAGATGTCTTTTTCCGTTTTCATACCGCTTTGACAAAGGGATAAGTTAAAGGTTTAAAATGCAAAGTAAAAAATATTCCGAGAGCTTAAAACCGGAAACCACAACTGAGGCCCAGGTTTATGATCTTCACGGGGCTTTCGTTAAAGGAGTGAAAATAGGATTCCCCGGTATAGGATTCCCCTTTTCGGGATACGATCCGGTACTGGAATTGCGCCTGGAGAAAAAGCGCTTGTTTCTCGTTGAGCTTAAAATCGTAGCCCAGGCCCAGGTTTAAAAACGGGATGGGACCCTGGTTGCTGGTGGGAACGATGTCGCTTTCTGAATAAGCAAACGAATATTCTCCATCTGTATAAATATGCGTTGTTTTTTTGATGAAGCTGAAGCGGTAAAGCAAGCTTGCCCCGGCAGTCAGGTAGAGTGCTTTGCCCGGGAGGTAAAACGTCAATGCGAGGGGCATCTCCAGGCTGTGCCCAATGTGATTAAAGGTAAATGAACTGTATTGATCGCTCATGCCGGAGCGCACTTCCATCCGGTTATAGGCAAGCCCGATGCTTTTTTTGATCGGCTCGTCTTTCTTTTTCCCGATTTCGAGCGATAGCCCGGCCGAATAAGAAAAACCCGGTTCGAAAACATCATCTAATTCATCCATCCAGGGCGCATAATCCGGTTCAGTTTTTACTATTGTCCCGGAAAAATTGAGGTAAGCCGATAAACGTTTGTAGGTGGATTTTGTGCGATGCTTAATTAGCGGGATACTGTCCGGAAGATCATCTTTTTTAGAATTCAGTTTATACCCCAGCGAAACATTCAGGCTGGTCCAGGAATTCAGATCCTGTGTGCCCAGCTTAAAAACAGAGGGGTTCCAATCGTAGTTAAGGCCGGCGTAAAACCACTTATAATGGTATTTGAAGCCCAGTGCGGCCGAAAACCCGGCATTGCGGTAGAAGCTTCCGCCCGTTGCGTCAAACCTCGGTCCGAGGCCGAAGTAAAAGAAGGATTGTTTTGTTTTCAGGAAGCGAACATTGGCCAGGGCTGAAAAGGTGTATACCCGGGCATATTCAGGCTTAATAACGGAGTAATAAATCTCGAGTGGTGGTCCGCCGTTTGGGCTGGGAAGCTGCGCCCAGTGTTTCCCGGTGCTGACATGCAGAGTGGCGTAGCGGGCGGAAGGTGTAAGAAAAAACAAATGCCTGTGCCCGATGTTGAAATCAGCGCTTAAGCCGGCCGAAAAGCCGGTGAGGGGATTGCGCTCGCCTGAGTAATAAGATACCGTCGGGCCGCCAATGGCATTAATCGTCTGGGAGAAAAAGGGGGTTAAAGTAAAATTAAACAGGAAAAAAATCAGGGCGTTTCTCATGGACAATGGTTTTGTCCCAAAATTAAAAAAAATAAGAATCCGGGAAAAGATCCTGCTACAAACTATTCAGGTTGAGCTCGCGCAAGAGGATTTCCTGGATTTTCTGCACGGCAATGTGATAACTGGCTTTCAGCGCGCCTTCCGAAGTATTCAGTTGCTGCGACATTTCGGAATATTTCAGGTCGTCGAAAAATTTCAGGTTGAACACCAGCGCCTGTTTTTCGGGCAAAGAAGCAATCGCTTTCATCAGGGATTCCTGGACTTGCTCTTCCGAAAAATTGTCCAGGACCTGATGCCCGGCCAGGATTTCAATAAAACTGTCGTCCATTTCCACGGAGCGGTGCCGCTTTTCCTTTTGTAAAAAATTCAGGCTTTCGTTACGCGCAATCCGGAACAGCCAGGTGAACAGCGAGGATTCCTGTTTGAAATCTTCGAGGTTTTTCCACACTTTGATCCAGACGTTTTGCAGGATATCGTTCGTTTCCTCATGATTGCGCGTCATTTTCCGGATTTGGTAATAGAGCGGCTCGGCGTATTTTTGCATCAGGATGGAAAATACTTTTTCAGCATGGCGCTTATCCTGCTTGAAGAGCAAAATCAGTTCATCGTCTGTGCTATTTGTTTTGGCCATGTTTGTGCTTGGACAAAGTAAAGGAAAAAAGGTTTAATATGAGTTATGAGTTATGAGTTATGAGTTATGAGTTATGAGTTATGAGTTATGAG
>CBINGV010000101.1:0-11692 GCA_966250255.1 uncultured Flavobacteriales bacterium
GCAAACAGAATGTCTTTCTTCCCGTCTCCGTTGATGTCAGCGATCCGCTCACCCACGGTTCCGTCGGGAATTTCCAAAATACGCTGCCTAGCCCCAAAAGTACCGTTCCCATTATTCGGGTAGAAGGCCATTTCGTAATTGTGTACCAGGTAAATATCATCAAAACCATCGCCTGTCAGGTCAGCCAGCACCAGGTTTTGGGGCAAAAGCAGGCTGTTATCAATCAATACTTCAGCCGCAAATACCTCAGAACCGGTATTTTCATGCCAAACCAATTTATTATCCCAGGTGGAAATGGCCACTACGTCCATATCCCCGTCGTGGTCCAGGTCCGAAACATCGGCACCACGTACCCCTGAAATAGATGCATTGATCATATTGGGCGTTGAAAAGACATCATTGCCCAGGTTTTTATACCACCACAGCTGATCGGTATATTCCATGTGGGATAAAATGTCCAGTTTACCATCCAGGTCAATATCAACTACTTTTAATTCGGCATAAAGCCCAATCGTGGCCTGGTCGAGGTCAATATCATGGTCCCAGGTCCCAAAGTCAAAATTACCATTCCCAATGTTTTCGTACCAAATAACATTACTTTCGTTAAATACCTGTCGATTGATTACCACATCAATGTCTCCGTCACCATCCAGGTCACCAATATCAAAACCATTAATCTGGTCCGAAAAGGCATTGATCGTATTCATATCATCGTAGGTAAAATTACCGTTCCCGTCATTTTCAAACCAGGTCAGCTGATCATCGTCAAAATAAGCAGAAAGGACAACCACATCGTTATCGCCGTCATTGTCCATATCTGCAGCCCGGATTTGTCCCGGGTTGTCAAGCACATCCCTGTAACAGATCACTTTGTGGCGGCTGTAATTTCCGTCTCCCAGGTTTTGATACCATACCAGGCGTTTATCGTCAACCCGTTGGTTGCTCCCAACGGATTCGGTATTCGTTGCCAAAACATCCAGGTCGCCGTCGCCGTCGAGATCGGAGTACTCCACATCGTGGATAATATCCTGGAGATTGGACGAAATGGTAATCCATTCGGAAAATTCATTATTCCCCAGGTTTTTAAACCAGTTGATCCGGTCGTCCATGCTGGAAGCTACCGCGAGGTCAATGTGCCCGTCATTATCATAATCCACCGTGTTCACATCCACTATCCAATCACCTGTGTTGGCAGAAAATATCCAGTCATACGAACCGGTTCCGTCATTTTTAAACCAGCCCAATTCATACATCGCACCCGGGGATTCGGCAAAAGCAATATCCTGGTCGCCATCATTATCGATATCCGCCGAAGCGAGCCCTTCAAAGGGGTGGTTGTTCAGGATTACCGTCCCAAAACCAAAGTTCCCGGAACCATCATTTTTGTACAATTTAAAGTTGGTAGAGTTCGAGACTGCCACATCCAGGTCCCCATCGCCATCCGCATCGGTAATTACTGTTTCAATCGTATTGGCAGAAGACGAAGTGATCGAGCCCTGGGTGTCGAAGCCGGCATTTCCGTCATTCTTAAACCAGGTAACATTGTAATGATCCACGCGAAAAGTCAGGATATCCAGCAAACCATCATTATCGAAATCAGCCAGCTTGATATCGCGTGGCGCATTGATGGCAATAATCGTTACTTTAGGTCCAAAGTTGCCGTTGCCGAGGTTTTTGTACCAAACCACTTCATCAGCAATCGCTGCACCGGCAACAATATCGGGTTTCCCATCATTATCAACGTCCATCACTTCCACGGTAACAGCTCCGTTCAATGTTGCATCCACAATGAATTCAGTTGAAAAAAGCCCATTGCCCAGGTTTTCATACCAGGCAATTTTATCATCTGCCCAGGAAGCCGACAAAGCATCGAGGTCACCGTCTGCATCCAAATCAGCCGCATGGACATCGTATACATCCATAGCGTTGGTTGACAGCACTTTCTGGAAAGAGAACATCCCTCCTCCCTGGTTTTCGTACCAGGCAACTTTGTTGTGTCCGTTGGCCGTCAAAATATCGACATCACCATCGTTGTCAAAATCTGCCGAAAAAAGATCCCGTGGCGCATACGTATCCCCGAATTCGATCTGATGCTCGGAAAAATTGATTTGCCCGTAGGTGAAAAAGCCGGTAAAGGCCGAAAGAATGAGGTAGCTGAGTTTTTTCATAAAACCGTGTTTATGGGTTAAAATTACTAAACATTCCGTGTATTTCCGCCCTTCCGGGCTTTTTTGACACTAGAATGCAAAACAAAAATAAAAAAGGTCGGCAGTCCGGCAGTCCGAAATTTAAATTTGTAACCGGGGCTTTTAAATCAATCCTAAACGGCTTTAAATTTGTTTTGCCCGATTTTTATCCGCAGGAAAACCGTTCCGGCGACAAATTAGCGTTTTTTGCTTTACTTTTGCAGGGCATGAAAGTCCTCTTTATCGATACCGTTCACGAAATCCTGGAGCAACGGCTCTGCGCTGCCGGTTTCGTATGCATTGACGGAACGACGCTTGACACAGCCGGCTGCAAAGCCCTTTTACCTGAAACGGAAGGCCTTGTCATCCGCGCCCGCTTCACAATCGACGAAGAGTTCCTGCAACACGCACCCAAACTCCGTTTCATTGCCCGCTCAGGCGCCGGTATGGAAAACATCGATGTAAGCGCCTGTGAAAAACGGGGCATCCGCCTGTTTAATGCACCGGAAGGAAACCGGAATGCCGTGGGCGAGCAGGCCTTAGGCATGCTGCTTTCCCTCCTCAATAAAATTCATACGGCCAACCGCGATGTCAAATCGGGCAAATGGGAACGTGAGTTTAACCGTGGCCTGGAGCTGGATGGCAAAACGGTCGGGATCATCGGCTATGGGAACAACGGCTCGGCTTTTGCCCGAAAATTACAGGGCTTTGATGTCCGCATCCTGGCTTACGACAAATACAAGAGCGGGTTTTCGTCCGGACAGGTGGAAGAAGCGGATTTGCAGCAGGTGTTTAAAGAGGCCGACATCGTCAGTTTTCACATCCCGCAAAACAGCGAAACAATTTACCTGGCCAACGATGCCTTCTTCGCTTCTTTTCAAAAAGCCATTTTCCTGCTGAATCTTTCCCGGGGAAAAATTGTAGAGACCGGGGCATTACTGCGCGCCATTAAACAAGGAAAAGTGCTGGGCGCGGCATTAGATGTGCTTGAATATGAAAAGTCCAGTTTCGAGCATTTTTTCGACGGCAGCCTTCCCGCAGATTTTACCGAGCTGGTGCAGCGCGACGAAGTACTCCTCACCCCGCATGTGGGCGGCTGGACGCAGGAAAGCTATTTCAAACTCAGCGATGTGCTGGCGGATAAAATCCTGGCTGCATATCCACAAACACCTGATTGATTATGAAGAAACCTCTTATTTTCATCACAAACGACGACGGAATTTTTTCCAAAGGTTTGCGCACCCTGGTCGAAACGGCCAAAAACTACGGAAATATTGTCGTAATTGCCCCGGACAAGCCGCAATCGGGCATGGGACATTCCATTACTATAAACGACATCCTTCGCATGGCCAAATCCGATATCTTTGAAGGGGTGGAAAGCTATACCTGCACCGGGACACCGGTCGACTGTGTGAAACTCGGCATCTATGAACTGATGAAGCGCAAGCCTGATTTATTGCTTTCCGGTATCAACCACGGAGCGAACACCTGCACCAGCGTGTTGTATTCGGGAACCATGTCTGCAGCAGTTGAAGGCGCCATTGAAAATATCCCTTCGGTGGGTTTTTCGCTGGCCGATTTTGATTCGGAAGCCGATTTTACGGTTTCTAAAAAAGTGGTGGAACTGACCCTGGAAAAGATTTTTCAAAACCCGATGCCCCATGGCGTTTGCCTGAATGTCAACATCCCGAAAATCAAAGCTTCGGAATTTAAGGGGATCAAGGTTTGCAGGGCTGCCCATGCTTACTGGGAAGACCGGTTCGACAAGCGCAACGACCAGTACGGCAACCCGTATTACTGGATGACTGGCGAATTCACCAACGAAGACAGAGGAGAAGACACCGATCTGCATGCCCTGAACCTCGGATTTGCGAGTGTTGTGCCGGTACATTTCGACCTGACTGCTTACCATGCGATGGCCGAACTGAACAGCTGGGGGTTTAAGTGAGTTGTGCAGTTAGGAGTTATTAAGTTAGGAGTTATTAAGTTAGAAGTGATGAGTGATGAATATTAAAAATCAACGTTCATCGGTGGCATTTAGCTGGAAAAATTTCAGGAAACATGTTTCTCGGGAAAAAACATTATTTTTGACACTCATAAACTGGCAATGAATTTAAGGAACTGGTCGAAATATCACACATTGGGCATGCTGCTCGGCTTTTTGGGGCCGATGCTCTACATCCCGCTCACGATTTTAATCCTCACAAAGGTGCACAATACCTATTTTGATGTGTATTGGAATATGTTCCTTTCCTTGAAATCAACGCAGGGAAAATTCATCTCGCTTTCGATCATTCCGAACCTGTTGTGGTTTTTCTTCTTCCTGAACCGGGAAAAGTATGGCACAGCGATGGGGATTATCCTGGGATCGGCGCTATACCTGCCTTATATTATCTACATCAACTTCATCAGATGAATGCTCCGGCTTCGAAGCGGATTTATTTAATTGCAGGCGAAGCCTCGGGCGATTTGCACGGCTCCAATCTTGTAAAAGCCCTCAAAATGGAAGATCCGTCTCTGGCATTTCGGTTCTGGGGTGGCGACCTGATGCAGCAGGAGCTTGGAAAACCGGTAAAACACATCAAGGAGCTCGCTTTTATGGGCTTTGTGGAAGTACTGATGAATTTACGCACCATTCTCAGCAACATTTCCTTTTGCAAGCAGGACATCCTGGCCTTCAAACCGGATGCGCTGGTCCTCATCGATTATCCCGGCTTCAACCTGCGGATTGCAGAAAGGTCTATTATTACATTTCCCCGCAGGTATGGGCCTGGAAACAGAGCCGCGTACATAAAATCAAGCGCTTTGTCGATCACATGTTCGTGATCCTGCCTTTTGAGCAGGATTTTTACCGTCAATTCGGCTACGAGGTGGAATTTGTGGGTCATCCGCTACTGGATGCAATTGAACAATACAGGCAACAAGCATTGATCGAAGCGGAATTCCGTCAGCAATATGCGCTCGGGGAAAAAGCCGTTATTGCGATTCTGCCGGGCAGCCGCAAGCAGGAAATCCGGGCCAAATTGCCCATTATGCTTGAAGCAGCAAAAGCTTTCCCGGAATACGAGCTGATCGTTGCAGGCGCCCCTTCACTCGATATTGATTTCTACACCCCGTTTTTTGACGGGTCAGACGTCAAGATTATCCATGGAAGAACTTATGACATCCTGGCCCTGTCGGAAGCTGCTATCGTCACCTCCGGAACGGCCACCCTTGAAACGGCGCTTTTTGAAGTACCCGAAGTGGTTTGCTACAAAGCCTCGGCGATTTCCTATGCCATTGCCAAACGCCTGGTGAAAATCAAATTTATTTCGCTCGTCAACCTCATCATGGACCGCGAAGTGGTAAAAGAGCTGATCCAGCATGAGTGCAACGCAAAAGCCATTCAGCAAGAGCTAAAACACTTAATCCGAGGCGGTTCAAAACGCGACGAAGTGTTAAATTCCTATAAAATCCTGAAAGAAAAGCTTGGTTCGGGCGGTGCGAGCCAAAAAGTTGCACAATCCTTGTTGAAAACTATTTAAACTTATTCAAAAAGCAAGTTTTATAGCTTTTATTTTTGTGTTGTGAAAATAGCGATTTGCGCCATAGCTCTCCTGTTCAGCCCTTTATTTTTTGCCCAGCAAATCCGGGTTGGTGTTTTCCGGGATTACGATGTTCAGCGGATCTTATTTTCGTACAACGATGGCAGCTACCTCATTTTTGGTGATTCGCTTGAATTTGGCGCTGTCCTTCCCAATGAATTTGTGGATATCACCTACCTTTCAAATGACAAGGTTCAGCTGAAAAAGGGCGTGGAATTGCTGGGTGAGTTTGACAAAATACTGCTGATCGAAACTTCCCCGTCGAGCTCGATTACCCTGACCTGTAAATCGCCGCAATCCAAGGAGCGGAAATACCAAAACGATTTTGAGATCAGCAGCGGCACCAGGGGTCTGGCGATCGTGAACATGGCTGACATGAGCAACTACCTTGCCGGCGTGGTCGAATCCGAAGGCGGCGGCGGAAAAGAGCCCGAATATTATAAAGTTCAGGCGATTATGTGCCGGACTTATGCGCTGAAAAACAGCACGCGCCACAAAGAAGAAGGCTTTGCCCTTTGTGACCGCGTTCATTGCCAAGCCTACCATTCGATGCTGCGCTTCACCCCGAAAATCATGGAAGCAGTGACTCAAACCGATGATTTTGTGCTCCTGGATGAAAATTACGACCTGGCCGGGACTTATTTTCATGCAAACTGCGGCGGACAAACGAGCGAGGCTTCCTATGTCTGGAACAATAACCTCCCCTACCTCAAAACTTTCAAGGATACCTTTTGCATTTACACCAAACAGGCCACCTGGGAAAAACGCATTCCACAGCAAAAATGGGCCGATTTTCTGGTGAATAAATACAATTATCCGATTTACGATAGTGTTTACGGCCCTATGCTGTTCACCTTCAACCAAGCCGATCGCATGGCTTTTTATCACAGTCCGTCGCTGGGAATCCCGCTGCGCGACATCCGCCAGGAATTCCAGTTAAAATCTACCTATTTCAGTTGTTACCCCGAAGGACTGGAGGTTGTGATCCGCGGAAAAGGCGTGGGGCATGGCGTGGGACTTTGCCAGGAAGGAGCGATGAAAATGGCTAAATACGGCTTTTCTTACCAGCAAATTGCGCTTTACTATTTTCCCGGGCTTAGGCTGGTTCCCTACAAAGAATACTTGTTCTTTCGTCAAAAGCAAGCGAAAATCGAAGAGTTCTAATTTAATGTGATAATATGCGAATGAATTAATGTGCTAATTAGTCATTCTATTAGCACATTAGCATATTAAACCATTAGCGCATTATTCATAGCTCAAAATAAAAATATCTTCGTCGTCTTTTTTAAAGAGTTTTTCCTCGCGGGCGTAACGCTCCAGCTCTGAGCTGTAATGCAGCTGACGAAGCGTAAAACGGGTTTCACGCAGCTGTTGTTCCACCATTTCCTGGTCGGCCTGGATCTTGGACAATTTGCGTTTCTGGGAAATCAGCGTAAAAATGTCGTTTTCATCCAAAAACAAGGCAAAAACCATGAAAACAGTTGTTGTAAAGATATATTTATTGCGGAAAAACCGGAGCCGGTGCTTCCACCTTTTGAACATACTTTGTTTTTCGCTTGTTTGTTCTTCGGACATGTTACAAAAATACGTAAGGAAAAGCCCGATTTTTCACTTTTGCCTCCGAATTATAAAAGCCCCGTTGTTGATAAAGCCGGCAATCTGAATTTATGTTTATCTTTGTTTTGAAATTCTGCGAGCCGAATGATAAACACCAACAATAAAAAGAAGATTTTCAACGACCCGGTCTACGGTTTTGTTTCCATTCCCGATGAATTTATTTTTGACCTGATCGAGCACCCATATTTTCAGCGCTTGCGCCGGATTTGCCAGCTCGGGCTGACGCACCTGGTTTACCCGGGAGCTTTACATACGCGTTTTCACCATGCCCTGGGCGCAATGCACCTGATGACGCTGGCGATAGCAACGATCCGGAGAAAAGGGCACATCATTACGCAGGAAGAAGAACGCGCAGTACTTTGTGCCATTTTACTGCACGACATTGGTCACGGGCCTTTCAGCCATGCCCTGGAGCATGATATTGTGAACCACGTGAGCCACGAAGATATTTCTGCCTTTTTCATCGAACGCCTCAGCCGGGAGTTTGACGG
Source organism: uncultured Flavobacteriales bacterium (assembly GCA_966250255.1). Classification (GTDB taxonomy): domain Bacteria; phylum Bacteroidota; class Bacteroidia; order Flavobacteriales_D; family Crocinitomicaceae; genus M2408. Next base: position 7,879 of record CBINGV010000101.1, read on the forward strand.
GAAACTGGACCTGACCCTGAAAATTTTCCGGAACGAATACCACGAAAAGCCTTTCCTCTACCAGCTTGTTTCGAGCCAATTGGACATGGACCGCATGGACTACCTGAACCGTGACAGTTTCTTCACCGGTGTTGCCGAGGGACAAATCGGTTCCGACCGGATTATTGAAATGCTTAACGTACACGAAGGTAACCTCGTGATCGAGGAAAAAGGCATTTACTCCATTGAGAAATTCCTGGTTTCGCGCCGTTTCATGTACTGGCAGGTCTACCTGCACAAAACCGTTGTTGCGGCCGAGTTCATGCTCATCAACATTTTGCGCCGCGCTAAAAAAATTGTGGCCGAAGGAAAGGAAATCTTCGCCAGCCCGGCCCTGAAATACTTTCTCGAAAACGACATTACCACCGAAGATTTCAAAAATGACCCGCATGTACTCGGCATCTTTTCAAGGCTCGATGATTTCGACATCACTTCCGCTGTGAAAGTGTGGCAGGACAGCGACGACCGCGTGCTTTCGCTGCTTTCCTCGATGCTTATCAACCGGAAATTACTGAAAGTCGAAGTATTCAAAAATGAAATCCCGGAGGAAAAGCTGAGCGCCAAACGGGCCGAAGTTTGCCGGAAGTACAATACTACAGACCAGGAAGCCGCATATTTTGTCTATGCAGAAACACTTACGAACAATGCCTACAATCAAACGAAGCAAAACATCAACCTTTTATTGAAAAACGGAAAAATCCAGGATGTTTCCCAGGCTTCCGACAACCTGAATATTTCGGCGCTGGCCACACCGGTCGAAAAATATTGTTTCTGTTACCCGCTTTAAGATGTTCCTGCTCTACGCTTTGCTTGTCTCCATTCCGCTTGGCATCCTGAACGGTTACTACTGGACAAAACAGGGTTATCCGGGGCTCCAGTCTTATTTTTTGGGCACAATCGGGATTTTTGGCCTGATTTCAATGGTTTTCAAATTTATCGGAATAAAATAATACGTATCTTCGCGTGTCACACCATGAAAGCGATTAACGACCACATCTATGCCATCAATGTTACTTTCCGCGAGCTTGCGAAAGGCAAATTCTGGCTTTACCTCATTCCTTCGGTAGCCGTTGGACTGATCTTCTTTGTCACCTCGGAATTTGTTTCCGGCATGTTTGGTTTCCTGAACAAAGCCGCTTCCGTTCCGCTGGTCGGTTCTTACCTCGAAACGGGCGTGGAAGCCGGAAAAGGCTTTTTCTCCTATATCGGCGATTTCATTTACCAGTTCATTATTCTCACCCTGCTTTCGCCGGTTTACTGCCTGTTGTCCGAAAAAGTCGACAATGAGCTCAGCGGGGCCAGCTTCAACGGCGGTTTTATCCGGATCATGACCGATTTTGTCCGTATGATCTTCATTGTGATTATTTCCACCGCCCTGTATTTCACCTGCATGGCCGCCTGGTGGGTCCTCAGCTGGATCATCGGTGTTGCCTGGCTTGACCAGGTGATGAACCTCCTGATCGGTGCCTTTTTCCTCGGTTTTTCCTTTTACGATTATTCCCTGGAGCGCTACCAGGTCAGCACCTGGAAAAGCTGGATGTTCAGTTTTGAAAAAATGGGCTACATGCTGCTGACCGGGCTAATCTTCAACCTCCTGTTCCAGGTGCCGGTTTTGGGTGTCATTGTTTCCCCCTTCCTCGCCACCATCATCAGCACAGCCGTGTTCCTGAAAATGCATAACAAGATTTCTTTGGACCCAAATCGCGTAACAAATGAAACTATTTGAAGAATTTCCCAAATCCGGCAAACAGGATTGGATCAACTTGCTCGCCAAAGAACTGAAAGGTGCCGATTTTGACAGCGCCCTGATCAAGCACGACACCATCGAAGAAGTGGATTACCCCAGCTTTTTCCATGGGGAAGATGCTCATTTTGCGGCTGAAGTACCGGGTAAATTTCCTTACAGACGAGGTTTTTTATCCAAATTGAATGACTGGTCAATCGCCGGTGAAATTGCAGTAGACGACGAAAAAAAAGCCAACAAACTGGCCCTTGACATGTTGATGAAAGGAAATACAGCCCTGATCTTCAACCTCGAAAACAAAAGCAAAGCTAAACTGGACCTTTTATTCCAGGGGATTGGTTTCGAATTCATTAAGGTGTTTTTCAGATGCAAAGACCGCGAAACGATTTCCGCCCTGAATGCCTGGTTCGAAATGCACCCTTCCAATGAAATTTTCCTGGCTTACAACCCTTTGGCACAAAGTAGCAAACTGGATTCCGGCAACTTGTTCAACAACGCCAAAGCCATCTTCCGGAATTTTGAGGTGGACGCCTATTCCATCCAGCAAAGCGGTGCCAGTTGTGCCCAGGAAATCGCTTTTGCACTCGGCTTAGGTCATGAATACCTGGCCCAGCAGCTGGAACTGGGGCGTTCAGTCGACGATGCCTTGCTGCACATTCATTTTACCTTTGGAGTCGGCTCATCCTACCTCTTCGAAATTGCCAAACTGCGCGCTTTCCGCATGCTTTGGGCCAAAATTGCCCGTTCTTACAGCCCGGAACACAATTGCAGCGAGATGGTTTCCATAGCCTCCAAAACAGGCTTCCTGAACAAATCCTTGCAGGACCCTTATACAAACCTGCTTCGCCAGACCACCGAAGTCATGTCAGCCGTTCTGGGAGGAGCCAACCACATCATGAACCAGCCTTACGACCAGTTATCACAACAGGGAAGCTCTGAAAATGCGCAACGCATGGCAACCAACATTTCCCTGATCCTGAAAGAAGAATCTTACCTTGAGCAGGTACTCGACGCCTGCGGCGGAAGCTATGCGATCGAAAACCTGACGGAGAAGCTCGCCGATAAAGCCTGGGATTTATTCCGGGAAATAGAAAAACAAGGCGGCTTGTTCAACTCGACCCTTTTTGAAAAAATACGCCAAACGGCCGAAAAACGCGCTGAGCTCTATCGAAATAAGCAAAAAACACTCATCGGCGTTAATAAATTCCCGAACCCGGAATCTTCGGATTTGACCTGGAAAGAAAACAAAGGTGTTTATTTCGGCCTGGAAGCAAAAATACTGGAACAGGAACTCAGCCTGGTAAAAAACTAAGAAATGAAAAGAATCAATTTCGCGGATATTAACTGGAAAGAAAACACGGCAGATACAAGCGGCACCAGTGTCGACAGCTATGAAACAGCTGAAAAGATCGTTCTGAAAAGTTTTTACCAGCAAGAAGAAATTAAAGATACGGAACACATCGGTTATGTTTCCGGGATTGCGCCTTATCTCCGCGGGCCTTACGGCTCCATGTATGCCATCCGTCCGTGGACGATCCGCCAGTATGCCGGTTTTTCCACCGCCGAAGAATCCAACGCTTTTTACCGCCGCAACCTCGCAGCCGGCCAAAAAGGACTTTCTGTTGCCTTTGACCTTGCAACACACCGCGGTTACGATTCGGATCACGAGCGCGTGCTGGGCGATGTCGGGAAAGCAGGTGTAGCGATCGATTCCGTGCTGGATATGAAAATCCTCTTCGACTCGATCCCACTCAATGAGATGTCGGTTTCGATGACGATGAACGGGGCCGTAATCCCGATCATGGCTTTTTACATTGTCGCTGCGGAAGAACAGGGCGTGAAGCAGGAAGAGCTTTCCGGCACCATCCAAAATGATATTCTCAAAGAATTCATGGTACGCAATACCTACATTTATCCGCCGGCGCCATCCATGAAAATTATCGCCGATATTTTCGAATATACGGCCAAAAATATGCCGCGCTTCAACTCGATTTCCATTTCGGGCTATCACATGCAGGAAGCCGGCGCCAC
>CBINGV010000102.1:0-11562 GCA_966250255.1 uncultured Flavobacteriales bacterium
TGCTGACCTTTACCGGCTTGTTTGATCAGCTCGCGGGCTGCGAGACGTCCGATACGGCCGAAACCATACAAAACAACATCGCGCGGCTCGATTTGTCCGCCCTCAATATTGAAGTAAGAGGAAAGCTTGTTGATCAGGAAATCGCGCTTGGACTTGAAAGTGCCTTCTTCGCTCAACCACTCGCTGGCCAGTTTACCGATATCGAGTTTAGACGGTGCAAGGTCCATTTTGTAAATTTCCTCCGCCAGTTCGGAAGTGGTGAAAATATCAATAGGCTTGTTCACGACCTTTTTTGCATATTCGTGCAAATTCAAAATCTCAGAAATCGTTGTATCGATCAGGTGATTTCTGAACAACACCAGCTCAATTCCTTTGTCAAAAAGCAATTCGCCGGTTTTGCTGGCTAAAAGTACCGCTGCACGCTCTTTCTTTACGTGGGCGTTCAGTTCCTTTTCATAACCTACTAATGTTTCCATCCTTGTTTGTTTTTGTTTAAATTGTTGATTAAAAATTAAAAAAAAAGGGCCACAAATTCATGCAGCCCAAATGTTTATTATCCTAAATAAGATTTCAGCAATTTATTGCGCGACGTGTGTCGTAACCTTCTGATTGCTTTTTCTTTGATCTGTCTTACGCGCTCACGGGTGAGGTTGAATTTTGCCCCGATTTCTTCCAGGGTAAGGCCGTGGTTCATCCCGATCCCGAAGAACAGGCGGATGATCTCACGCTCCTTGTCAGTCAAAGTACTTAATGAACGTTCGATCTCTTTTTGCAGCGACTCGGCCATCAGGGCGTGGTCGGCTTTCGGAGCGTCGGTATTGGCCATAACATCCATCAGCGTACCACCGTCTTCACTGGAAGAGAGCGGTGCGTCCATCGATACGTGGCGACCGGAAACGTTCATGCTTTCCTTGATTTTGTCCTCCGGAACTTCCAGCGCTTCAGCGAGCTCTTCCGCAGATGGCGGACGTTCGAATTCCTGCTCGAGTTTTGAGAAAGCTTTGTTGATCTTGTTCAAGGAACCTACCTGGTTGAGCGGCAAACGCACGATACGCGCCTGCTCGGCCAAAGCCTGGAGAATGGATTGGCGAATCCACCAAACGGCGTAGGAAATGAATTTAAATCCACGGGTTTCGTCGAATTTCTGAGCGGCTTTGATCAGGCCTAAATTTCCTTCATTGATGAGGTCGGGGAGGGTAAGTCCCTGGTTTTGGTACTGTTTGGCAACAGAAACAACGAAACGCAGGTTGGCGCGGGTTAATTTCTCCAGCGCACGCTGATCTCCCTGTTTGATCTTTCTTGCTAATTCTACTTCTTCTTCTGCTGTAATAAGCTCCTCGCGGCCAATGTCTTGTAGGTATTTGTCGAGTGACTGACTTTCTCGATTGGTAATCGATTTGGTAATTTTGAGTTGTCTCATGCTTATCTATCCCCCTATTTTAAGATGTAAAATGGAAATTGAGTGCAAAGATACGACGAAAAGAGTCTTCGTTCCAAATATTTTTTCATTTTTTCGAAAAGTTTTTTGCACTCAAAAACCGTACCTTTCCTTTAACGGACAAGGGAAAAAATAGTTACTTTAAAGCGGTGTTTTTAGCAAAGTTTAACGTTTGCCCCATGTTAAGCGGAGATTAATAAATTAAGAATTGAAAATGGAGAATTGAAAATTAAAATTTAAATTCAGGATAAAGAAATGAAAAAATGGATAATTCTCCATTTTCAATTCTTAGTTCTCCATTTAATAAAGTCCGGCGATTTTCGCAATGTCCTTGCTGTATTTTATCGTTAGCTCCAGGTACATGTAGGGAATTTTCCAGGCTTTGTCCCAAACCTCACTGTTGAACTGGTTGTCGGGGAATTGGTTCCGGTCGTAGATCGGGCGCGAAAGCTCCACGCAGGTGCCCAGGAGCTTGTATTTGGCGCGGACATAGTTTTCCAGGCCGCAGCCATAGATTGCGGGGCTTTTGGAGATCTTGCCGAGCACAAAACGGTTTTTGGCGGCAACTTCCCTGTTGATTTTGGTGTCGATTTCCTTGAAATAAGGATGCGTTTTTTTGTCGGCCCAATACAAAATGTTACCCTTGGTGTGGAAAGAAACAGTCATGAGCGGCTTGATCTTACCGACAAAAAGCTGGATGGCCTGCGTTTCTTTAGGCTCGGCCGGGAATTTTCCTTTGTATCCTTCCGAGCAGGGAACGGGGCTGTAGTTATCGGCCCGTTTGACGGCATGGTTCCCGTCGTCAAACGTGGCATTGAGATCGATGCCTTTGCCGTTGGCTTTCCAGACCTCGTAGCTCTCGATCAGCCGGATGCTGTCCTTATACAAATTAAAAGAATCCGCTATGCCTTCGAAGTCCAGGTGCGCGATTTTTAAGCCATCGGGGTTGGCCACCGGCATGATGTAAATATCCAGTGAATCGAGTATTTTCAAGGCATTGGGGTAGGTGTTGTCCAGCTTCTCGAGACTGAGCAGGAAAACATTCAGGAATTTCATCACCAGTTTGGAGCTGTAATCTTCACGGGCATGGATGTTGCCGACCATAAAAACGGATTTCTTTTTAGCCTGCTCATAGCCGATGCGTACCGTCGCTAGTTCGAGCCCGAATTCGGATTTCCCGACGGAAACCGGGTGCACCCACTGCGGGAAATTCGCATAGAGATAGGTCAGGTCGTCGAGGATCATGGAATACGTATATTTCGCGGTGTCTTCCACCACATAATGCCTGGTGCCCTCGTAGCTTTTTGTTTGTGAAAAGCCCGGAAGACAGGAAAAAAACACGAAATACAACAGCAGTTTATTCATACGAATATTCGATCAGATCTTCGTAATTCTCCAGCTGGAGCTTCACTTTGTTTCCCGGCTCGGTGCTTTCGGCCAGCCGCACAATACTAAATTGTAGTTTTTCGGTTTTCAGGGCCTTGCAATTGTCGCCCTTCGCCTGGTGAAAAAGCTGTACATTCCGGATCGGGGGCAGGGATTTGGTCATCATCGGGCTGCCGATCAGGCGAAAATCATGCGGCTCGACACAACCACCGGAATAGCTCACTTCAATCGTCAGGATATTGCGCTTGAGCGAAACCGATTTGATCGTTACGGGGTCGCTCCCTTTCTGGTAAGGTCCGATCTCGGCCTGGGGGTATTGTTCTTTCGTGTCTTCGCTTCTCCAGCTGGTTTGTGAATGGCGTTTGGTCTTGCAGGAAAAGGTTGCCAGGATAAGTAAAAGCAGGGCAATATGTTTGAAATTCATCATCATCGAAAATTTGTCAATTTTAATACCATTTTTTGTTTTTTGCCACGAAGGCTCAAAGACACAGGAGGCCACGAAGATTTTTAGAAGGAGCTTATCTGTATTTTGAGTAAGTAAAAACTTCCAATGTGTGTTCTATTTAATCCTTTTCGGGTAAGCGCTTCCCAAACAATTCTAATGTGCCTATGTGTTTATAAAACCTACCGTACCAAAATTATTACTTTTTAGTTGAAATGACTATATTTGGGCTCGAAAAAAAATGCAATAAATGGCAATTTCCCAGAAAGAACTCGAATTTAATATGAATGAAGACCAGATGCGTCTGAAAATTTCAAAATTAGAAAGCGAATTAGCCAAAATATACGAAGGAGGAGGAAAAAAGCGGATTGAAAAGCTGCATGAAAAAGGCAAGCTTTCCGCCCGCGAGCGTATCGACCTGCTGCTGGATCCGAAAAGTGAGCGTATCGAAATCGCTGCTTTTGCCGGTTATGGCATGTACGAGGAACATGGCGGTTGTCCTTCCGGCGGTGTGGTGGTCGTAATCGGTTACGTTCACGGAAAGCAATGCATTGTGGTGGCAAATGACGCTACGGTAAAAGCCGGGGCCTGGTTCCCGATTACCGGGAAAAAGAACCTGCGCGCCCAGGAAATTGCGATGGAAAACAAGCTTCCGATCATTTACCTGGTTGATTCGGCCGGTGTTTACCTCCCGATGCAGGACGAGATTTTTCCCGACAAAGAGCATTTTGGACGCATTTTCCGCAACAATGCTATCATGAGCTCCATGGGAATTGTGCAGATTGCCGCCGTAATGGGAAGCTGTGTGGCCGGTGGGGCCTACCTGCCGATCATGTCGGACGAATCCCTGATTGTCAACAAAACAGGAACAATTTTCCTGGCCGGTTCTTACCTGGTGAAGGCAGCCATTGGCGAAAGTATTGATAACGAAACACTCGGCGGCGCTGCGACACATACGCAGATTTCCGGCGTGTGTGACTATAATGTGGAAAATGACCAGGAATGCCTCGCTACGATCCGCGACCTGGTGAGCAAAATCGGGAAGAAAGAAGAGGCCGGTTTCGACCGCGAAGTTGCCCTTGAACCGAAGCGCCCGGCGAAGGATATGTACGGTTTACTGCCGTCCGACCGTTCCAAGCCTTACAATGTGCGCGACATCATCAGCTGCCTGGTAGACGATTCCAAGTTCACCGAATACAAAGCCGATTACGGCAAAACGATTGTGTGTGCCTATGCCCGTATTGATGGCTGGAGCGTTGGAATTGTAGCCAACCAGCGCGAGATTGTCAAAAATGCCAAAAACGAAATGCAGTTCGGTGGTGTGATCTACAGCGATTCGGCCGACAAAGCTTCGCGTTTCATTATGAACTGCAACCAGAAAAACATCCCGCTCGTGTTCCTGACAGATGTGACCGGTTTTATGGTCGGATCCAAATCCGAGCATGGCGGCATCATCAAAGACGGGGCAAAAATGGTGAATGCTATGGCGAATTCCGTGGTACCGAAGTTTTCCATTATTATGGGGAATTCCTATGGTGCCGGGAATTATGCGATGTGCGGAAAAGCTTACGATCCGCGCCTGATCGTGGGCTGGCCAACGGCCGAAATTGCCGTGATGGGCGGAGCGGCGGCGGCCAAAACGCTCTTGCAGATCGAAGTGGCTTCGCTGCAGGCCAGGGGCGAAGAAATCAGCAAAGAGCGCGAAGAAGAGCTTTACAACAAGATCAAAGACCGTTACGACTCCCAGATTTCACCGTACTATGCCGCTTCACGCCTCTGGATCGATGCCATTATCGACCCGAAAGAAACGCGTAAGGTGATTTCCATGGGGATTGAGATGGCCAACCATAAAAAAGCCGAAAAAGCCTATAATGTGGGCGTAATCCAGGTGTAAATGAAGAAAATTTATAAGTTTTTACTCAATAAGCTGCCGCGGCCGCTGCTCATTCGCCTGAGCTATGTATTCCGGCTCTTTGCGCCGCTGCTTTACAAAGGCAATAAAGTGACTTGTCCGGTGTGCGGGCGCAGTTTCAGCAAGTTTTTGTCTTACGGTTCCAATGTGGCGCACCGTGAAAATGTACTTTGTCCCTATGACCTGACGCTTGAGCGCCATCGCCTGATGTGGCTTTACCTGAAAGATGAAACGGATTTTTTCACCGCCCCGCACAAGGTGCTGCACATTGCCCCGGAGCAGTGTTTTTACGACAAATTCCGGGCACAGAAAAACCTCGAATACCTGACGGGCGATCTCGTTTCCCCGCTGGCCGATATGCATTTTGATTTGCACCAAATCCCGCTGGAAGATAATCGTTTCGATGTGGTGTTTTGCAATCACGTAATGGAACATGTAGACGATGCCCTGCAATGCATGAAAGAGATTCACCGTGTGATGCAGCCGGGAGGCTGGGCGATTATGCAGGTACCGCAGGACTTATCGCGCGCCGAAACCTACGAGGACAAATCGATCACTTCGCCGGAAGAGCGCGAAAAGCATTTCTGGCAAAAAGACCACGTGCGCCTCTTCGGGAGGGATTATCCGGATTGGCTTCGCAAGGCCGGTTTCGAGGTTCAGGAATTCAATCCTGCCCTGCAATTTAGCGACGAATTTATCCAGCGTCACCGCCTGATTAAGTCTGAAATTTTGTATATTGCACGCAAAAATTAAACATGATGCGTTTCCTGTTGTTGCTGGCTTTGTTTCCGGCAGCTTTCGCTTCTGCTCAAAGCGCTTATAAAGTCTATTTTACGCCGAAAGTCGATAACCAGCATTTTGGCCTGGGCGACTTGCTTACGGATGATAACGGCAAAAAAATGACCATTGATCATTTCAATTACTACATTTCACACCTGCATGTGATCCATGACGGCGGCCAGGACCTTGATCTCAGCGATACGGTCTTCCTGATCAAGCATAATAATTTCTCATTTGATCTGGGCGAGCTGAACATCACCCAGCTGGAAAAAATCAAGTTTGGGGTAGGCGTTCCGTATGAGTTGAGCCACCTCGATATTTCCCAGTATCCCGAAAACCATCCCCTGAGTTACCAGTCGCCGAGCATGCAATGGGGTTGGGCAGCGGGTTACATGCATATGATTGTGGGTGGCATGGCTGATTCCGATAACGACGAGCTGCCGGATGCCTATTTTGAGCTGCACAACCTGGGCGATGGAAATTACTACGAAATTGAGCTGGATGTAACGGCAACGAACGAGGCCGGTGGCAAAAGCATTTACATTGATTGTAACCTCGATACCTGGCTCGGGACAACCGATCTTGGAACAAACGGGGTGAAACACAATTCAACGGGAGTGAATTATACTGTCATGAAAAACGTGATCCTCCGCCCGGTGTTTACCTCTTCGGTGAATGCCGCGATCCAGGAAAACGCGCTCCAAACGGGAGAGGCCTTTTTCTTTAGGAATACAAGCGGCAATTTCCTCAAGTGGTCCGGCATGCAGGATCTGCAGGGGCTTCGCTTACTTGATTTGAACGGGAAACTCCTCCTGGAGCAGGAACTGAAGCTCTCCTCTGGTGAAACCGAATTGGGAACGCTCAAAAGCGGGGCTTATTTCGTTCAGTTTTATGGCCGGAATAATATGCTGCTTCATGCCATTAAAATTGCTTTGTAGATCTTATGAAACACCTTTTTTTCTTAGTTCTTTTTGTTGTTTCAGCTGTATTACTTGTCAAGTGTAAAAGCTTCGACTGGGGTGAAGACTCTCCTTTAGGAAAAGTAGTTCATCCCAATGATAATCAAGGCGATAGCCTGAAAATTGATTTGGGTGAAAGCCTGTTTTTCGACCCGCGTTTGTCGCTCGATGAAACGGTTTCCTGTGCTTCCTGCCACAAGCCCGGCCTGGCCTTTACCGACGGCAAAGCGGTAAGCGATGGCATTCTTGGAAGAAAGACGGCCCGCAATTCGCCGAGCATACTCAACTCGGCTTTCCTGACCTCCATCATGTTCGACGGTGAGCTCAAAACGCTCGAAATGCAGGCCATTGTACCGATCCAGGACCACAATGAAATGGGGATGGAGATGGGCGCCCTGATCGAGCGTTTGCGCAAAGTGCCCGAATACCAGGAGGCTGCCCGCAAAATTTTCAAGCGCGATTTTGATCCCTGGGTGCTTTCCCGAAGCCTGGCGGCTTACGAACGGACCTTGATTTCCGATGATTCGGATTTCGATTTGTTTTATTACGGCGCTAAAAAACACAAATTGTCCAAAAAAGAACAGCGGGGCTGGAAATTGTTTTCCGAAAAGCTCCATTGCATCCAGTGCCACAGCCTGCCGTATTTTACCAATTTCAAAGTCGAGAACAACGGTTATACGCCGGCCGATGCCGAAGACAAAGGGCGTTTCCGGATCCATGGAGATTCAAGCGACATCGGGAAATTTAAGGTGCCGAGCCTGCGTAATGTGGATTATACGGCCCCGTACATGCACGACGGAAAACTTGAAACGCTGGAAGAAGTGATCGATTTTTATGCTGCAGGCGGGCGGAATGTTTTGAACCAAAATACCTTGATCAAGCCTTTCTCCCTGACAAAAAGCGAAAAAGAAGAGCTGATCTCCTTCCTGGAATCATTGACGGGAGCGCGGTATAAATGAATTTAAAATTCGTAGATCGGAAGACTGGATTTACTTCCTCCCTGGAGAAGAAAAAGCGTAGCTTTTGAAGATTAAGCGTTAGCGCCAGGAGGATAGAGGAGGGTGACAAAATTGGTAGAACTTGCATAGTATCATCTTCTTAATCTCTTCTGTCCCATCGCTAAGCTTTTCGGGCATGTTACCAAGGGAAGAATGCAAATCCCTTCTTTCAGATAGTACAGCAACCGAATCCGCGCCTGCAGAACGAATCCAAGAATTCCGCCAGCGGATAATTTTTTTTCCTGCAAAACCGATTTAATCCAAATTTTTTAGCAAATTTGCTTCAATCAAATGTTCAATTTCATGGCTAACGAAAACAGGGAGAAAAACGATGAAATTTACTCGAAGGTCATCAAGGCCGGGAAACGCACGTATTTTTTTGACATCAAGTCAACCAAAGGGGGCGATTTTTACCTGACGATCACCGAAAGCAAAAAAACAGAGGAAAACGGCCGGGAAGTTTACCAGAAACACAAGCTGTTCCTCTACAAGGAAGACTTTGATAAGTTTCGCGAAGGCTTCGAAGATGTCATTTCCAGGATCGATGAACTGAAAAAAGGCGAAGGGCTCAAATCCGAGTCGGAATCCTTCACCTTCGAAAGCCTGTAAATCTACAGCATAAAAGTTGAAAACTATTGCGTTTTTCTTGTAAAAATGCCAAAATCTTATTGTAATTTTACACACAAAAAGTGAAGAATGGGTAAAATAATAGCCATAGCAAATCAAAAAGGCGGGGTCGGGAAGACGACTACAGCTATCAATTTAGGCGGTTGTTTTGGGGTGTTGGAATACAAAACGCTGATCGTGGATGCCGATCCGCAGGCGAATGCGACCTCGGGCGTAGGCCTCGATCCGAAGAATACGAAGAACATTTACGAATGCCTGATCAATGGCGTTCATCCCACCGAAATTATTATCCCTACGGAGAACCCGAACCTGGATATTTTGCCTTCACACATTGATTTGGTGGGCGCCGAGCTGGAAATGATCAACATGCCAAACCGCGAATACATGCTGAAGGATGTGCTCGACAAGGTGAAAGACGAATACGATTTTATCATCGTGGATTGCTCGCCTTCCCTCGGTTTGATCACGGTAAACTCCCTGACGGCAGCGGATTCCGTGCTGATCCCGGTACAATGTGAGTATTTTGCCCTCGAAGGCCTCGGGAAATTGCTCAATACGATCAAAATCGTACAGGGCCGCCTGAATACTTCCCTCGAAATCGAGGGGATCGTGCTGACGATGTATGACACGCGCCTCCGCCTGGCCAACCAGGTGGTGGATGAAGTGAAGACCCATTTCCAGGATTTGGTATTCGATACCGTGATTCACCGCAACACCAAGCTGGGCGAAGCGCCAAGCCATGGGGAAACGATCGTGATGCACGATGCAGCCAGCAAAGGCGCGACGAATTACCTGAACTTTGCACGGGAGATCCTGCAAAAAAACAATGTGACGAAAATTTCAAACGAGGATAAAAAAATTAAGTTAGAGGATGAGTTCTAATGTGAAAAAACGCGGTGCGCTGGGGAAAGGCTTAAGCGCCTTATTGGAGAATGCGGCAACGGATATTACCACCAAATCAACTGGCGACAGCGGGATTGTGGGCTCTATTTCGATGATTCCCGTTGACCAGATTGAAGCGAATCCCTTTAACCCGAGAACAAACTTTGAAAAAGAGGCCCTGGCGGAATTGAGCCAGTCCATCGCCGTGCATGGCATTATCCAGCCTTTGACGGTCCGCAAGCTTGGCCGCGACAAATACCAGCTCATTTCCGGTGAACGCCGTTTCCGTGCTTCACAGATGGCGGGACTCAAAGAAGTTCCGGCCTACGTGCGTGTGGCGAACGACCAGACCATGCTCGAAATGGCCCTCGTGGAAAACATCCAGCGTGAGGACCTCAATGCCATTGAAGTTGCGCTGTCTTACCAGCGTTTGATTGACGAATGCAGCCTGACGCAGGAGCAGATGAGCCAGAAAATAGCAAAAAGCCGTTCCAGCATTACAAACCACCTCCGTTTGCTGAAATTGCCTGCTGAAATCCAGCTGGGTGTGCGCGACAACCTGATTTCTATGGGACATGCCCGCGCGCTCGTTTCTGCCGGCGACGAGCATTTCCAGTTGTCGCTCTACAAGCGCGTGATCGACGAGAACCTTTCCGTACGCGAGCTCGAAACCCTGATCCGCGAAGGCGGCCACGATCCGAAAGAACCGACCAAAAAAATCGTACCGAACATGCCGAAACTCAGCGGGCCGCAGGAAACTTTCTGTTCCTTCTTCGGCGACAAAATTTCCTCCAAGGTGGAAATCAAAAAATCCAACCTCGGCAGTGGGAAAATCGTGATCAATTTCAATTCCGAAGTGGACCTGAACCGCGTGATCGAAATTTTATACAAGTAGTGAAAGTTGCCTTACTTTTTCTTGCTTTAACCTTTCATTTTCATTTTAACGCTCAAACAGCGGAAGTCGCAGTTGTTGACACCACGAAAGTCAGCGACACCATCCATTCCGTCAAAAAAGCAAGCATTTTATCTGCCGTTCTGCCCGGAGCAGGACAGGTGTATAACCATTTGGCCATGCCGAAAGGCAAAAAAAACGCTTACTGGAAAGTTCCCTTGATTTATGCCGGATTGGGAGGCACGGGCTACCTGCTCCTGAAAGAAAACGGCCTGCAGCGTGAGCTCAAAAAAGAGTACAAAACCCGCGTTGCCGGCGGCCAGGGACTCGAAAAGTACGAACAATATGATTTACAAGGCGTGGAAACGCTTTACAACCAGCACCTCAACCAGCGCGACCTGATGATCCTCGCCTTTGGAGCGGTTTACCTGTTGCAGGTAGTAGATGCCGCCGTAGAAGCCCATTTTGTGCGCTTCGACATCAGCGAAGACCTGAGCGCCAGCCTGCGTCCCGCTTACCTCGCTCCCGGGCAGGCCGGCCTCAAACTGAGCCTGAGCTTTAAATAGCAATCGTTTTCCGGACGCATAAATTTTTCTCCTTAGAAAAGCATAACGCTGCGCCCTCTGTGTGGTCTTTTATCAACTTTGCGCCCAAAAGAAACCTGTCTGTTATTGAACCCAGATCTTGTGCACTGTTTGCCCATGATTCAAGCTATTCGTAAGCACCAAAGTATACATGCCCCGCGTCAGCGGCTCCGTTACCCGGTAAGTGTCCTTCCCACTTTTAGCTATCTGTACCGGTAGTTCCCGCCCAGTTATATCCAACAAAACCGCTTCCGAAATTCCCCCCGGCGCATGCACGGTAAAAGTCCCGTTATTAGGGTTCGGCACTATACTTTCCCCCTTTGAGGGGGGACCAAGGGGGGTGACACCCAAAGCATGCACAAAAACCGTCACCGTATCATGCGTAATCGTCCCGCAGAGGTTCTGCTCCACTACATAAGTCGTATTTTGCACAGGTTTCACATACAAACCGCTTTTGCCCGTGGCGATCTGCGCTCCGCCCAAAACAGACCAACTGCAATCCAGGTTGTAAACCTCCTGGCCAATAAAAGTACTGTCGCCCAGTGTTATGCTGATGTCCTCGCCGGCGTAGGCCGGCATAGAACTCTGTAAATCTGAAACAGCCATGACAGAAATATCATCGATGTAATAATATGCCCCGGTATAAGTCCCGTTACCTGTGT
>CBINGV010000103.1:0-11429 GCA_966250255.1 uncultured Flavobacteriales bacterium
ATTAAGCAGTTCGAAATTAGCGCATAATCTAAAAACTTAAAGATTAGCACAGAATTATTACCTGGGATAATTCCCGGGCAATTTATATCGGGTACCTACGGCACCCAAATTAAGCAGTTCGAAATTAGCGCATAATCTAAAAACTTAAAGATTAGCACAGAATCAATGCCCGGGATTGCATCCCCGGGCAATCAAATCGGGTACCTACGGCACCCAAAAAGGATCACAAAAGCAATCCGCTTATCGCTAGATAAAATAGAATTAATACCTGATTTCGAGGCGGTTGTGACGTGAAATAGTGTCTCCCTGGCTGCTTTTGCCGGTGAAGAAATAAACGAGCTTGCTGCCGGAAGGAATGAGGTTGCCTTGTGCATCGCGGCCGTCCCATTTGAAATTCGGATCGCTTGTGCGGAAAACCGGCTCGTTATCCTGGTTTAAAACCGTCAGCGCAAAATCCTGGATGCCTTTCACCGGAACGAAGAAGAAATCATTCTCACTATCGTTGTTCGGGGTGAAGATGTTTGGCAATTCACCGATTTGCACTTCATTCTGGCGGGTTTTGAGCTGTTCTACGGAATCTTTTACCGCCGCATTGGCTTTGACTGAATTACTGCTTGAAGGCTGTGTTTTCTGAGCTACCGGGTCCGCTTCCGCAATGCTGAGCAGCATATTCGTTTCCGGATCATACACTACTTTGTCTTTTCTTTCCTTCCTGAAGGAATTGGTATCGATGTATTGATCAAAAATCAGCTCCTGGGAACCGATCTGGAAACTGGCACAGCTCCATGGCTGCACATCGTTCTTTTTGGATTTCGTTTCTTTTGCAAGCTTATTTTCTTCCGGGGAAGGCCCATCCGGCAGATTTTCGCTTACTTCTTGCTGTTGGGTCAATTCCGTCTTTTCAAGCTGTTGCGGCGTTTTTTCCTCACCATTAAAGTAAAGGATGGAAGCTACGGTAATGGTTGCAGCTGTTCCGAGGCCGATGATGATTTTTGCCGTGGCGGAAAGCGTACCGGCGGAAGCGGTTGTTTGTGAAGCAACTTTGGCGGAAATAGCATTCCACAGCTCCGGATTGACCGGGGCTTCAGCATTTGCCAGTTTATCGGCAAACAAGTCTTTTATGAAATCCTTTTCCATTATTTTACTTCAATTTTTTCCAAATAGTTTTTCAAATATGCCCGCGCCCTGAAATACTGCGACTTGGAGGTTTCTTCCGAAATACCAAGCAGATCGGCTATTTCCTTGTGGGTATAGCCTTCTATCGCAAAGAGGTTGAACACCACCTGGTAACCCTTCGGGAGCTTTTCAATCATGCGGAGCAGGTCTTCCACTTCGAGCGTTTTGTTCGAAAAGGATTCGCCTTCGATTTTATAAGAAAGGTCATCCAGGGAAGCTGTGTCGCCCAGCTGCTTCTGTTTCCGAAGAAAATCGAGTGAGCTGTTGACAAAAATCCGGCGCAGCCAGCCTTCAAAGGAACCTTCGTGCTTGTATTTCTCAAGCGAAGCGAACACTTTAATGAATGCATCCTGCAGCACGTCTTCCGCATCCTGCTGGTCTTTGCAATAACGTTTGCAGATAAACAGCATTTTGGGGGCAAATTTTTCAAACAACTTTCGCTGGGCATTTGGGTTTCCCTTAATACATTCGTTGACTAAAGAAACTTCATCCATAACCCAGTGTTCTGCTTAGACTTGTTTTTGAAATAAAAAGTTGCATCGGCATGTAAAAATAGTCGAAAATAACGTAATTTAGCATCGTAAACCAACAGCAATATGACTCTCAAAACACTTGTGATCAGTGTTACCTTAAGCATTCTTTCATCTCATAGCTACGCCCAAAGTTATAAATCACTGAAAAAAGGATATTGGAAAGCCCATCTGCAGCTGAGCCCACAAACCCGCTTGCCTTTTGTTTTACAGGTCCGGGGCAGCAAAAAGAAGCCCGAATTTATCATTCACAATGCCGAAGAAAAAATCCAGCTTTCGAATTTGAAAACGGATGGCGACAGCATCCAGATCGATTTCCCGAATTTTCATTCTTTTATCCGCTTTAAAGTAAACGGAAAGCACCAAATTGCAGGAAACTGGACCAACCTGAACAAAGGAAATAATTACAAAATTCCTTTTGCAGCTTTGTTTGACCAGGAACAGGATCCCTGCGCCGGAAGACAGGAAAGCAAGCTGAGCGGCCGCTGGAAAACTACTTTCAGCCCGGGAAGCACCGACCAGGAAATGGCCGTTGGGATCTTTAAATCAGAAGGCAGCGGCAATGGACTGAGCGGAACTTTCCTGACGGAAACCGGCGACTACCGTTTCCTGAGCGGGCAAAGCTGCGATGAATACATGTATTTGTCGTGTTTTGACGGCTCACACGCTTTCTACTTTGCAGCCACTTTGACGAAGGACAGCCTGAGCGGTTATTTTTATTCCGGGAAACATTACC
The DNA here is from genome assembly GCA_966250255.1 of uncultured Flavobacteriales bacterium. Lineage (GTDB taxonomy): Bacteria > Bacteroidota > Bacteroidia > Flavobacteriales_D > Crocinitomicaceae > M2408. The sequence goes on from CBINGV010000103.1 coordinate 2,443, forward strand.
AAACCAGCTGGTCGGCTGTGCGTGACGAAAATTTCCAGCTGCGCAACCCCGATTCCGTGACTTACCTGGTGAAAAAGGACGCTTTTACCTTCAAACTAAAAGACCTCGAAGGCCAGGATTTTGTATACCCGAACGATGTTTATAAAGATAAGGTTACCATCATCCAGATCATGGGGACCTGGTGCCCGAACTGCCTGGACGAAACGCGTTTCCTGAAAGAAATGTACGCCAAGTATCACACAGAGGGACTGGAAGTGATTTCGGTGGGGTACGAAACACCTGTTTTGTTTGAGGAACAGGTCCAGAAAATCAAGCTGCTCAAATCCCGGCTGAACCTGGATTTCACGTTCCTGGTAGGCGGACAGGCAAACAAAGCGCTGGCTTCGGAACATTTTTCGATGCTCAACCAGGTGGTTTCTTACCCGACGGCGATCTTCCTGAACCGAAAAGGTGAAGTCGTTAAAATCCACACAGGATTCAATGGTCCGGGAACGGGGGAGATCTACACGAATTTCAAAAAAGAAACGGAGGCTTTTATTCAAACGCTTCTCAAACCATAGTTTTCCCATAGAAACTTTTAGAACGCAAAGAACAGCAAAGTTTAAGCGCAAAGAACGCGAAGTTAAATGCTTATTTAAGAACGCTGTGTATTCTGTAAATTTATAAGATCCTTTGCAAACTTTGCGCGAACATAGCGCTCTTTGCGTTCCAATAAAAATTCCTCTTACTAATTCCCGAATTGCCACATAGCATCGAAGACCAGGCCGCCAATGGTTTTGATTTTCGTAAAGTTCAGCTTTTCAATATCGTCGGTCGCTTCGTGATAATCCTTGTGAAAACCACCGAAATAGAAGATGCTTGGAATCCCATTTTTCGCAAAATTATAATGATCTGAGCGGTAATAAAGCCTTTCGGGGTTAGAATCCTGGTTATAGGTATAATCCAAAACAAGATTTTTATGGGTCTGAGCTATCGTTTCGTGTTTCTTGTGGAAATCGAGGCTGATCTTATCGGAACCGATCACGTAGACGGAAAATTTTCCGTTTTCTTTACCGGCGTCCTTCCGGCCGATCATGTCTATGTTGAAATCGGCCACGGTTCTCACCAGCGGAACCAGCGGATGCTTGCTGTAGTATTCGGAACCAAATAAACCGTGTTCTTCGCCGGTGAAGCAAATGAAAAGCACGGAGCGTTTCGGCTGCTCGCCTTTTTTGCGGGCTTCGTTCAATACGCGGGCCAGTTCCATCAGGGTGGAAGTTCCGGAAGCATTATCGTCGGCACCGTTATAAATCTTTCCGTTTTTAATGCCAATGTGATCATAGTGGGCACTCACCACCACGTATTCATTTTTTAATACAGGATCGGAACCGGGAACAACTGCGACCACATTTTCCGTACTGACACGCTGTGACCAGGCCGTGAGCTGAAGGTCATATTTTTTGTCTTCTGCGCATTTGATCTTTTTGCCATCCAGGAAGAAAATTCCCCGGGGCATTTCCGGGGCAAAACGCAGCTTATCGTCCTGCTGCAGCAAGTGCTTCGTTTTGTAGTTTTTGCAAACAAAAAAGATATTTTTAACTGATTTTTGCGATAATATATTAAAATCCACTTCTTCAAAGGCATTGACAAGGACCAGCAAATTCTCACTTTCGAAACTGCTTTTTTCCCGGAAACGTGCCCAGCTCAACACCGGGACATTTTTCAAATCAACATGAATGGAATCGTAAAATCCAACGTAAGTAAAATCCTGCGGATAATTCAGTTCTTTGTTTTCAAGCTTCATGGTCCCGGAACGCATTTCGCGGATGAGGTTGAATTTCTGCAAATAAGAATCTGTCAGGGAATCGAGGCCGATTTTACGAAATTCGCTGCTGATGTAGGCTGCTGCTTTTTTCTGACCGCGCTGGCCGGTATCTCTTCCTTCGAGGGAATCGGAAGCGAGGATGACGGCATGTTTCCGGATAATGTTAGAGTCGATCAGCTCAATATACGAGCGGGAATCCTGGGCAAAATACGCGCAGGCTGAAAGAGTTACGATCAGTGCAAATGCAATTTTCATAGTTTATGTTTTAGCAGCAGGAATCTTACCTTATTATAGCAGCAGGAATCTTACCTTATTATAAAGGTATTTTCTCCACGCGCTTCTGGTGCCTTCCTCCTTCAAAATCCGTGCTGAAAAATACATCCACGATTTCGAATGCGGTTTGGTCGTCTAGAAAACGGGCAGGCAAGGTCAGAATGTTGGCATTGTTATGCTCACGGGCCAGTTTGGCAATTTCCGGGGTCCAGCACAAAGCTGCGCGGATTCCCTGGTGTTTGTTGGCTGTCATGTTGATGCCGTTTCCACTTCCGCAGAGCAGGATCCCCAGGGTTCCCGGATTATTTTCCACTTCATTCGCAACCGGGTGGGCAAAATCCGGATAGTCGATGCTGTCGGTTGAATAACAGCCTTTGTCATCAATTTCATATCCTTGTTCTTTCAGGCGGGCAATGATTTTTGTTTTCAATTCGAAACCCGCATGGTCGCATCCGATCGGAAGTATTTTGGTCATCTGGCAAAAGTTTGTTCAAAGATAAAGTTTATTAACAAAGCATTCGAATTATTGACAGTGAAAATTTATGAAATTTGTAAGCATCTGATTTTTAAGTGCAATTAAATTAAATTTATGCACAGGGAATGTAAAGAGAATGTTAATTTCCTTGGAAAAAAAAGAACAAATTTTGCTTGCATATGTCGTTTGCGTTTTGGCTTATACAAAGATTTGAATTGGCAAGCGGAACAATAAATGAATTATTTGAAAGTTATCCACGTGCTTATTCATAGTTCAAAAGAGGCTTTTGAAAAAGGAGTTATACACAAAAAGTAAAATGAATAAAATGTTAACAAGAGATTAATTCAACTTAAAATCAGGCATCTAAATTTAGGCTGACTGTGGATAACTAGGACGTCCAAACTGATAACTTTATTTACAAAGAAAAGGCCTTTATTTTTTTAAACGAATTAACAACTTTAATAAAAAGGAATAAAACTTTCTTTATAAAAAAATATTTATTCTTTATAAATAGATTAGAAAAAAAACCAAGTTTGCTTTTTTGAATGTATTTTTGTTACTTAATCTAAGCACTTGCTAAAACCGCTCTGGATGAACGACATACGGATAAATAATAAAAAATACTTTTACGATTATTATGAGCGGGGTGACGACACGAAACGTTTACGAATCATTCTCCTGCTGTTCGCTTTTTTTCTTTGTCCGTTTTTTGCTTTCTTTTTCAAATATGTCGGGGCGCCGCAACCGCTTTTTTACTGCACGCTTTCATCCACTTTTATTTTCCCGCTGATCCTGATGATTGAGCGCATTGTGCCTTTCCTGAACGGGAAGCTGCCGCTGCTGTATTTCATCTACTTTAACGCGATGATGGCGTATTTCGTATACGAGCTCTTCCTGACGCGTTTCAATAATTACGACCTGTTGTATTTTATCGGGATGTTTGCCGTGCTGAATTTCGCCGTGCAACGTTTTTACCATTCGATCATTTTTTTCCTGAATACGCTTGCCATGCTCATTGTGGCGCTGCTAAACCTGAAGGATATCGAAGAGCTCAATTACCAGGCTTTCCTGACTTTGTATGTATGTATGGGCATCTTTTTCCTGGTGGTGTATTACAGCCGGAACAAAATGATCAACTCGGTGCAGGACAACAACAAATACCTGAAACGGATCGTAAACAACCTGGGGAACGGGGTGATTTTTTTCCAGCTGCGCGGAAGCTTTGTTTTTTTGGTGGATTATAACCAGGAAACCAAAAACCTGCTCCAGCTGGAGGAAACCCAGGAAATCGAAAGCCTGCTGGGACAAAAAATCGATGCGAACGACCTGATCCAGATTGAAGGCCTGGAGGAAGAAAAATACCTGATGAAGGAAATCCGGGTGCGGGATAACGTGATCATTGAGTTTAAGTTTACCCGAATTCCGCTTAAAAACGGGGTCTATTACCTGGCCACGCTGCAGGATGTCACTTCGAAAATCCAGGAAAACAAAATCATCCAGGAAAACGAGAAAAAATACAAAAACCTCTTTATCCGGAACCAAACGGGACTGTTCACCTTAAACCTCGAAGGCGAAATACTGGAATGCAACCCGGCTTTTATCAAACTTTTCGGCAACAAGGATATTTCGGAAATCTGCCTTTTTTCAGACGTGGAATGGAACGAGCTGAAGGAAATTATTTTCAAGAAAGAGATCCTGACGAATTACAACAAGGTATTTGATGAGGATACCGATCATCCGAAATACCTGATTTTCAACTTTTATTTCGATTTTGAAAATAAGCTCATCGAAGGAAATATCCTGGATGTGACCGAAATTACGATCCGCACCAAGGCCCTGCGCGAAAACGAAAACAAGTACCGCGTGATTTACGAGGAAAGTAACGACTCGATCGTGCTGCTCGACGACGACCGGATTATCGACATCAACCAGCAGGGGATCAAATTGTTTGGCAAGCGCCAGGACGCGATCCGCGAAAAGAGCCTTTGGGATTTTACTTACAACCAGTCGCCGAAGCTCAAAAAGCAGTACGACGCGTATTTCGATTCCCTGAAAAAAAACAAGCAGATCAAGTTCAACTGGGTATTTGCGAAGGGTAACAGCTTTATCGATGCATCCATTTCGATCGTGGAACTGAACCTGGGCGACGAGTTGTTTTACCAGTGCGTGATCCGCGATGAAACGGAGCGGAACCTGAACGTAAAAGCCCTCGAAAACAGTAAAAAAACCTTCGAATCGATTATCGAGAATACACCGGAAGGCTTCCTGATCCTGAAGGGCCGGAAATGTGTGTTTGCCAGCAAGGAATTTTTCCGCATTTTCAACGAGCCGGAGCGGGCGCCGGAAGAAGTGGAATTCAACGAGAAGTTTTTCGGGCTCAATTACAGTAAATTCGAAAAGCTGCTCGAAGAACATCACCAGGATAAGCAGATCAAGCAAAAGCAGCTGAAATTTTTCATCAACAAACCGGTGGAAATCGACCTGACGGTGGTAAGCATCGTGTTCGAGCAGGAAGAAGCCACCTTATTGATCTTAAAAGACGTTTCTTTCCAGAACAAACTCTCCAAAGAGGTGCTTCGTGCCGAGCTGGCCGAGGAAACCAACAAAAAACTCGAAAAGGAAATCGAGGAACGGATCCGCGCCGAGGAAAAGCTCGAGTCGGAATACCTGCGTACAAAAGCGATTTTCGACAGCTCCGAAAACATGCTCTTGTTTACCCTGGACACGAACCTCAAAATTTCGTCTTTCAACCGCCACTGTAAGACTTATTTTGATTACCAGACGCAAAAGGAGCTCGAAAAAGGAAACGATTTCGAAAAGTTCTTCGAACAGATCGTTTCGCCGCTCAAGCTGCGCTATTTCCGTTACCTGCTCAGCAGTCTCCGCAAAGGGATTTCGCACCAGCTGGAGCTGAAGTTCATCAACATGTACAACGAAAAAAAATGGATCGAGATTTTCCTCAACCCGATTTTTGACGTGAACGGCGTGATGACGGAAATTTCCCTGGTGGCGCATGATATTACCGAGAAAAAGAAATACGAGCGCGAAATCCTGACTTCCCTGAAGGAAAAAGAAGTGCTCCTCAAGGAAGTGCACCACCGCGTGAAAAACAACCTGCAGATCATTTCCAGTATCCTCAACCTGCAAAGCTCTTACATCGAAGACGAAAAAATCCTGGAAATCATCGAAGAAAGCCGCCACCGCATCCGCTCCATGGCGATTATCCACGAGAACCTGTACCAGACCACGAACTTCTCATCAATCAACTTCAAGAACTATTCCCGCGAGCTGGTGCGCAACCTGATTTCGTCTTACCAGTTCAACAAGGATGTTGAGATCGATTTGCAGGAAAGCGTCGAAATGGTCGACCTGAGCCTCGACCAGGCGATCCCCTGCGGATTGATCATTAACGAGTTGATTACCAATTCGATGAAATACGCTTTCACCGGGAGAAAAAAAGGAATTATTTATTTGGAATTAAAAGAAAAAAATTCTACTATTATGCTCGTTGTTGGCGACAATGGGGTCGGCCTGACAAAAGACTTTGACATAAACCAGACTGAAACTCTTGGTTTACAATTGGTTATGACCCTCGTAGAACAACTGGAAGGAAATATTAAAATTGAAACGAAACAGGGAATAAAATATTTTATTACCTTTGAGAAGCAAAAACTGTGATCCTATGAATAATATTAACGTGCTTGTTGTTGAAGATGAATCTATTGTATCAAAAGACATTCAACACAGTTTAAAAAAATTAGGATATCATGTTGTTGGAGCTGCTGCTACCGGGGAAAAAGCCCTCGAACTGGTACGTTCCGAAAGCCCGGACATTGTTCTTATGGACATCATGTTGAAGGGGGATATGAATGGAATTGAAGTGGCAGAAGTGGTACGGAATGAATTCAATATCCCGGTTATTTTCCTGACCGCTTACGCAGACGAATCTACCTTAAGCAAAGCCAAAGTAACCGAGCCTTACGGCTACATCATCAAACCGTTCAAAGAGATCGATTTGCATACGTCGATCGAAATGGCCCTTTACAAACACAAAAAAACCCGCGAGCTCGAGAAAGAAAGAGATTACCTCTACACGCTCGTTGACAACAAAGAGGTCGTTGACGGGTTTATTTTCGTGAAATCCAACAGCAAACTGGTGAAATTAAACACCAAGGATATCTACTTTATTGAAGCCCTGAAAGATTACGTGGTGATCAACACCCGTGATACACGCTACACCATCCATTCCACGATGAAAGACATCGAGCAGAAAATGGGGAATACGGAGTTTATCCGCGTTCACCGCTCCTTCATTGTTCGTTTGGATAAAATTGCAGCGATTGACTTCCCGAACCTCGTGCTGGAAGACGACAAAAAAGTCATCCCGATCGGCGGTTCTTACCGCGACGACCTGAACAACAGGATCCGTTTGGTATAAGACATTAATCAGAAAAGAACAACTTACGCTACTCAACTTCTTTTCTCCATTTCCCGTAAAATAAAAAACCTGCTACGCGGGGAAGCAGGTCTGTGATTTTTTTGAACCATATAAGCAATGTAAGTCATACAGGGTTTAAAAGAACATATCAGCGATTAAACTTATGTGTCATCAAAAGAGTATACATCTAAAATACCCTTATATGCCTTATATGGTTCAAAACTTTCGGTAAGGGAACAGGTTTAAAAAGCAAACCTGTTTAATCCAGCATAAACGAGAGCCCGAACTGGACATAGCTGGTGTTGATCTTTGTTGCTTTGATAGTAACAGGCTGGTCGTATTCAACATGCTTGCGCAGGAATTTCATACGCTCAAAGCCCGGTGTAATGGAAAAACCCAATTTCCCGGCAAAACGGTAACCGATCGTCGTTTCGAATTTATAGGTCATTCCCCGTGTAATTTTGTCCAGCTCATTCCCATAAACCGGGTTGAAGCTGAGCTTCGGCATGATGTAAACCGTTTCGTCAAAGCTTTTGAGGCCCACTACCGTAAGACCCAGCGTAAAAAAACGATACTGGTCCTGGAAATCAACACTGTCTTTCATGTAGTTAATTCCCTTGGCGCCGAGATCTACAGCTGCCCCGATTTTGAGCCCATCGCCCAGCTCAGCGGCATAGCCCATCCGGACTTCAAAAACACCGCCGTAGACCGAGCCCATGCTTTTAAACAAGCCGCGGGAAAGCGCTACACCGAGCTGGCTCATGTCCATACCGAAAACCAGGTTGTTGGCAATGCCGTCTCCTTTGGCGGTGATGTGGTTGATGCTGCCTTTTACATCGCCCCGGTCGCCGGCATAATTCAGGGTAACATCCGTTGCCTTAAAACGTGAAAGCTGGAAGCCCGGGATATAAAAAGTGATCATGTTTTGGGAAAAAGCGCTCCCGGAAAGGAGGCAGGTCAGGGCCAGGTTAAACAAAATACGCTTGCCCGCATTTTTTTTTCTGAGAGGTGCAAATAAAGTGTTCATAAATTTGTGTTTTAATTAGTTAGGACAAAGCTAAAGCAGAACATTTGCCTGTGAAATAGTTCGTTTGCACTACGGTTTCATAAAAGAACCCGCTGCGCGGGCACCCAGCGCATTAATGGATTTGTTAAGCGCTTTGTCAGCCTTTTGTGCGCTCAGGGAAGGAAAAGGAGAAACCCGGCAACAAACTTTTTCATAACTTGTGTTTTTTAATTGATTGACACAAAGTTATATAGCCCGTACCAGCTGTATCGCAAAGTATGCAAAGGTTGCGCAGAGGACGCGAGGAATTTTTAAAGATAATCCTTAGCGAACTTAGCGGGAACATGGCGGTCTTTATGCTTGCGCTGAAGCATCAGCATAGGCGCAGCGTACCAAAAACAGACGTGCCGGTCACTATACTATTTTGTTTTTGATCGCGATTTTCACCGCGTCGACTTTGCAGGTCACATGCAGCTTGGCGTAAATGCTGGAAATCTGGTTGCGAACGGTATTGGGGCTGCTGCCGATGCTTTCGGCAATTTCTTTGTAATCCAGGCCTTCTACTAAAGCTTTTAACACTTCCGTTTCGCGGGGCGTAAGCTTGGTTTCGACCACTTTTTCAACGATGGTTTCCACGGTGGCGTGAGAAAGCAGCCTGAGCGTTTTCCGGGCCACAGCCGGACTCATCGGGACGGAACGGAATTCTTTGGTCTCCTGCAGGTAGGCCAGGATCATTTTCGGGCTTTCTTCCTTCAGTAAATAACCGGACGCGCCGGCTTTAACGGCTTCAAAAATTTTATCGTCGTCGTCAAAAACGGTCAACATCAGGAATTCAATGGCCGGGTAAATTTGCCTGGCGTCGCGCACGGTATCAATCCCGTTTTTTTCAGGCATATCGATATCCATCAACACGATCTCGGGCATGTCGGAGGCTTTGCACTCTTTCATAATTTCCAGGAAATCGGCCCCGTTTTCTGATGTAAAAAATACC
>CBINGV010000104.1:0-11395 GCA_966250255.1 uncultured Flavobacteriales bacterium
CTTGAAAATAAAAAACCAGGTTCATCTTTCGATGAACCTGGTTCCTTTCGTGACCTCAAAAGGGGAAAAGTCTAACCAATTATACGAAAGCATTGAAATGGTCGAACAAGCTAAACAACAATTGAAATTTGATTTAAAATTTCCTTTGATAATTTCGGCTTAACTAAGAACATTTAAATTTTCGTTTTTAAATTTAAGTTTCTTAAAGGCCAATTTTAATAAATAAAACTAAAATTGGTGCTAAAGAAATATACTTCGCCCTAGCACACGAAATTCAACCTAACAAGTTATACAAATTTTGTTTAGCGGAAGGTACTGGAATTGTTTGGTCAGGATTTATTCAACATAAGAATCCAAGAGTATAACTCAAAGAATAATTATAAATCCTACGGAATCCTTTATATTTACCTCAAATTCATCTTATTTATGAAACACTTTACTAAATCAATTGCCCTTAGTTTGGCAATGTGTACCACAATTTTTAGCACCCAAAGCTTTGCACAAACAACTGCTGTAAATTTCAACTGTGATGATTGTCATGGGGTAACGCATGATCTGTTTTCTGAACTGGATGCCGGAAAAGTAGTAGTCATTGCCTGGGTGATGCCGTGTGGCGGTTGCATCAATGGCGCGTTATCTGCTTACGCTGCCGTGCAAAATTATGCTACCAGTAATCCGGGGCAAGTGCTTTTTTACATTGTTGATGATTATGGAAATACTCAATGCAGTTCTTTGGGAGCTTGGGCGGAAAACAATGGAATGACAGATTTCACCCCTTTTTCCAATGCGTTAATCAGTATGGCGGATTATGGCGAGGATGGTATGCCGAAAGTGATTGTTTTGGGAGGAACTTCCCACACCGTATTTTACAATGCTAATAATGATGAAATTGATGCGGTAAACATTTCAAATGCTATTAGTTCAGCCTTATCAGGCGCATCGTTGAATGAACTTAACCAGAAGAAAGAGTTAGTAGTTTATCCAAATCCCGGAACAGCTGATTTTAGTATCAATATTGAAGCATTGGGTATTCAATCAACGGATGAGGTAAATATTACGCTTAAAAACATTGCCGGGGATGAAGTTTCACACATCTTTAAAGGAAAATGGGATTCAAATCAGCCAACAATTCAATTTAATACGGCGCATTTAGGTGCGGGTACTTACTTTGTGTATTGCACCGACCAAAAGACGACAAAGACAGTAAAAATTGTAATTTCTCATTAGTCTGGCTTATGTTAAGAAATTTAGCTGCTTTACTTTTCATTTATTCTTCACTTCATTCCTTTGGGCAAGGCTGCTGTTCCGGTGGGAGCGGAAGCCCGATTGCTGGGGGATCATCACAAGGTGTTTTGACCGAAAAGCAAATGGAATTTTCAAGCAATTACCAGCACACGGCATCCAATCTTTTTATGGTGGCAGACCACGACACGGCCCGGATGTTTGAAAGCCTGAAAAGTGACTACATTTATACGCGTCTGGCTTATGGACTTTCCAAAAAGTTAACGTTTTCTATTGAAACGGGCTATTACTTAAACCGGACACAAATAGGTTTGAGTCAATCGGATACAATAAGTTCATCAGGTTTTGGGGATTTGATCCTGTTTCCGCGTTACGAAATTTTCAATAAAAAGACTGAGAAACGGAAAACAGAAATCACCCTGGGATTGGGTTATAAGATCCCGATAGGAACTTACAACGATTCTATTTTGGTTTATACCAATCCCTTTACGCAAAAAGACTATTATACAACCTCACCGCCAACGGTTCAGCCTACGAATGGTTCGCAGGATTTTATTTTTTATGGTTTCGCTATGCAGGAATACTTGCAGCCGAAACTTAAAGTATTTGCAAATGCCTTGTACATTAAAAAAGGCTGGAGCCCACTTAGTATGAAATTTGGCGATTATGCCAGCGTTGGCCTTTTCATTAACCGGATGTTTTATAAAAAGCGGATCGGTGTCACAATGCAGATAAAAGGTGAATATGTTGGTGGAATGCGTTATGATAAGAACGTTGATGTTTTGGCCATGTATAACATTGATGCAAAATCAACGGGAAGTAAAAAGGTCTTTTTTGTGCCGCAATTAAGTTATACGTACAAAAGCCTGACCCTTTACGCCTTTAGTGAAATTCCGCTTTACCAATACCTAAATGGAATGCAGGTTGCTTCACAGTTCCAGTTTACCGGCGGCTTTGCCTACCGGTTTATGGTCTCTAAAAAGGCTTGTGAAGAAACAGAAAAATGATACATCAAATTTTAGATTAGTAAGATATTATTTTATATTTGTATTAAACAATGAAAAAAATCAGCCTGATATTGAGCTTCTTTGTGTGCTTTTTGATAGTGCATCCGGTTGTGAAGTCAGTATGTAATTTTTCAAAAAGTACCACGGTACAGGTTTGTTCAAACAATTGCTGTATTATTAGTAAAAAGACCTGTGAAGATTTAACTAAAACAGAAAAATCAGAAAAGCCTTGCTGTCCGAATGGCTTGTGTAATCCGTTTGAAAATTGCCCATTATGTTGCATGGTTGTTTCGGAAAAAATGGCTTATACTATACCGGTTTTTGAGAACACGAAAAAAATATATATTTCTTACAATGAGTTCGCAAAAGGTGAATACCTTTTTTCTTTTTTCCACCCTCCGGAATTTATTTAATAAAATAGCATAACTGTCTTTTTACGAAAAACCATTTTATTAAATATAATTAAAGAAAACATGAAAAAAGTAATCATAGGCGCAGTAGCCGTAATCATTATCGCAGGAACGGTGGTTTTTGCAAGTAGCACACCAAAAAAAGAACAAAAGTGTGACGATCCAACTAAGTGTTGCAAAGTTACGCCAAACTGCCAACCGGGTGATCCTAATTGCGTATGCCCGATTATGTGCGACGACGAAAAATAAAATTCAATCTTTGAATTTATTGAAAGACCTTCTCGCGAAAGTGAGGAGGTCTTTTGTTGACAAAACTATTATAATTTGAAACTACTGCTTAGAAGGACATTTGTGTGTGCCATAAGTACAGTAAACACAGCAGTCCCCTTTTTTAGGCAACATCTCTTCATTACATTTTTCGCAGTTGTATTTTATAACACAAACTTCAGTTGGAAGCTTTTCTATTTTTTTGTGACCGCATTTTGGGCAAGTGATTTCCGAACTTGTTACTATCTCTGGTTGGCTTTCTACTTTATTTTCAGTAATGATATTATCTTTTTTCGGGGATGAACATTGTAAAAAAGCAAAGCCAATGAGAACTATTACAATGTATTTATAACTTCCAATAAATGACCTATTGTTTTTCATACTGATGTTATATTTGTGCCTGATACGTAAATCATAAAACTGTTATTTCCGTTCAAAGATAGTCGAAATAGGAAAATTAACATATCTCAATATTGAAAACCTCCTTGATACCGAGTAACGTGTTTTGGGAGGATCAAATTAAAACTTTGATGATGAAAAAGACCTTGTTCAATATTACAAAAATGGATTGCGCGAGCGAAGAACAACTTATTCGTATGAAGTTGGAAAACCTTTCAGATATTCAACAACTGGATTTTGATATTCCGAATCGCAGCTTAACGGTTTTTCATTCGGGCAATACCAATACGATCAATGAAGCTATCCAAGAGCTGAATTTGAGTGCAAATCTTGTAAGCACTTCCGAAAGTGAACCTGGGGAACTGACCTTGCAGGATCACAGCGCGGAACGGAAACTACTTTGGTATGTATTATTCATAAATTTCAGCCTGTTTGTAGTTGAGATCGTAGCAGGATTTATTGCCAACTCTATGGGATTAGTAGCTGATAGTTTGGATATGCTTGCGGATTCGCTTGTTTATGGACTTAGTTTATACGCCGTTGGAAGATTAACAACCACCAAAAAGCGTATAGCGGCTATGAGCGGTTATTTTCAAATCGCGCTGGCTGTTTTCGGAATGGCAGAAACAGTTCGGCGGTTCTTGGGCTTTGAAGACGTTCCAGGCTTTCAGGCCATGATCGGAATTTCATTGCTTGCCCTGATCGGGAATTGGTTGTCACTTTATTTGTTACAAAGATCAAAAAGCGATGAAGCACACATGCAGGCAAGCGTTATTTTTACCAGTAACGATGTATTGGTGAATATAGGTGTTATTCTTGCAGGTGGATTTGTGTTTTTTACAGGATCTAAAATACCTGATTTAGTTGTAGGAACAATTATTTTTGTGATCGTTGCCCGTGGTGCTTTTAGGATTTTGAAGTTGGCAAAATAATAGGTTTATCCAAAGTAAAAAACCTGATAGGATTCTAACTTTTTTTGACATATTATTTAGAATATAATCTGGAGTAAAAAGATCAAATTTGTGTATAATATAACAAAAGGTGTTTTTTCAAATAAATTTAAACAATAAATGCCCACCAAATGGTGGGCATTTATATTCGTGACCTCTAAAGGGGAAAAGTCGAACCAAATTGTAAACTCTATTGCAATCGTTCAGGAAAATATGAACCGATTGAATTTAAGCTAAAACGGTCGGATGCAATGTGTGCATCCGACCGTTTTCTAATTCGTTCTTTGACTTCTTTTATTTACAATACTCATTGATTTTATCCTTTGGGATTTTTTCGATCAACCTCGTATTTAAGTCCAGCGGAAACCAATAACAGTCCCAAAGCATATACGCTTTATCTTCTTTCCCGAATCCGATAATTTCGGAGATCATAGGAAGATCATACCCATTTTTAAAGTGAATCCAATCACTAGCTTTTAAATCAAACGTTTCATTTTCAAAAGTCAAATCCGGGATAATTCTTTTAACTTCTTTCGTGTACTGTTCCCTTCTATCCTTGTAAACTTCTATTAAATTCCAAATCATAATATTAGTATTAGTTCATTAATAGAACAATAGTAGAACGTTCTGAAAACTCCGACCCCCCTAAAATGATAAAATTTAATGACCAGCTTTAGGTGGTCAACTAAAGCGTAAAATTCCGGGCTTAAAATTAGTTGACCATAAAAAAGTGGTCGCTTATCATTAGTTGACCATTTCGACCACTTTTAAATGGTCATTTAAAGCAAAAAAATGAGGGTTAAAAAATAATTGACCACCTAAAGCTGGTCAACTATAAAAAGCAGAAAACTTGACCACTAAATTGTGGGAATTTATTAGCCACCAATGAAAGATCAAATCTTTGTGACCACTTTTTTATGGTCAACTAATTTTAAGCCCCCAATTTCCCGGAACAGTTAACCACATTTTAATGGGCAACAAAAAAAAGCGGCCATTTTCTGACCGCTTTTCTAATCTAAAATCAATTTCACTATTGTAAATTATCAAAGATCGTCACCTTTCATAATTTCACACAAATGTAAAAATATTTTTGAAATATGAAAACTTTTAATATTGCATACACGGAAAAAGGCGTTCCAATTGAAACGCCTCTTAACCTAACCTAACCACTATTCACTGAAAAAGATTGTATAAACATTGGTAGTTCATACATTCATATAACGTACAAATTTATCAATAATTACAGGGTTTTTGCAAATTTATAGCGAGAAATTAACGCTTTCAGTACGCTACAATTGCACGGCCTGCTTTCGTATTCGTTCAGGTTGTAATTTTTGTACCATTGAGCGGAAATTTCCTGACCTTGGTCGAATGCAGCCATAGCCGCTAAAATTGTCTGAATAGGCAGCGTTTTAGCATTTTTTAAGAAATAATACCTCACAGAAAGATCACTTTCTAGCCGTTTCACTTTGTATTGAACCCCTTTTTGGGAAGTGTGTAAAACTTCGCCTGGAACAAGGGAGGATAAAATTTTTTCCATTTGTCTTTGCATTTAAACAAAACGCCCCCGGATTGAGGGGCGTTTTCTTACCTATACACTAATCTCTATCTATCACAATAGAGCATGAAGCCCCGCCTAATTGATGAACTTCCACTTATCTTAATACCGTCACACGGTCGGTATACATTATTTGACCGTTGCAGATCATGCGCACGATATAAACGCCCTCGGCATAACCATAGAAATCAATTTCTTTGCTATTTTCCTCGGTGTTAAGCGTGTAGGTGCTCATTAATTGACCTTGCATATTAAATACTTCAAGGGTAGCTTTATCAATGCCCCTGTTTTCCAACGAGTAATATACCGTTGAACGGTTATTTACTGCCGGGTTCGGGGAAATAATGAAGCTGTTGCAAGGCCCGACAATACCCTGAACCGTTACCGTCGCGATGTCTTGGCATCCGGTGAGCTGGTCTGTCACGATTACCCTAAAGGTATTCGTACCCATTTTGTAAATCTGTGCCGCATTCTGATAACCTGTACCCGGAATGTTCTGCCATGATCCAACAAAGAAGCGTTGCCATTGGTACGTATACGCCGGGTTGTTTTGCGTTGTGAGCGTCACATATTCACCCATACAGGCCGCAGGTGTCGATGAACCTAATGTTACGTCAATTGTGCGCAATTGTACTACCGTGCTATCAGTCGAGGTACAACCATTTGCACCCGTTGCCACAACATGATACGTACCCGGAGTATTTACCGTTAGGCTGGAACTTGGGCCGGAACTGATAAGCGTAGTGCCGTTGTACCATGTATAGGTAGGAGCGGAACCCATTGCATAAATCGTTTCCGTATCGCCACCGCCACAAACATAAGCCAAGGCAGGTAAGTTCACCAGCGGATTAGGGAGCACATTCACCACGATACATAAACAAGCCTCATGCGTACAGCCGTTGATGTCCTGAACAACCGCCGTATATGTTCCGGCTTGTGTTACCCAAAGCGTGTCTGTGATCCCGACGGAAACGCCGTCCCTGAACCATTCCGCAACAAGTATCTGATTTAAATTGCTTAGGGTTAAGCCTCCCTGACTTCCATTGCATAACGGGAACTGACCAATTGGCTCAATACAAACCTGAATAGGCTCAATCACTTCGATAACACGTGTTGTCGTATCGCTAAAGCACTCATTGCCGACAATGTGCACCACGGTAAACGTTCCGCTGCTGGCGAATTGGAAGCAGATTTGCGAAGTATCGCCAAAGCTGGCTATCAAATTGCCGTTTTCGCTGTAAATATGCCATTGGTCAATACCTGTGCTTGGTATGCCAACAAAACAAGCCGTATCAAGTACGCAAATCGTATCAGGGCCAGTAAAATCAGAATCAACAAGACCTATAACATTCAGGTTCATGGTATCGGTCGCCTGGCATCCCACAGCATCCGTTACCGTTACCCAATAAGGGCCTGCGGCAGAAACGTTGATTACTATGTTTGTCTGTCCTGTGCTCCAATTGTAGGTGTAATTCGGAACGCCTCCGCTTACGGTTGGAGTAATAAGCACACTTTGACCCGCACAAATGGTTGTATCATTTAGGCTTACCGAAAGGTCGCTAAGAGCTACGTTAATGGTATCGACCGCAGTACAGAGGTTGCCGCCGATTAGCTGACCCACTTCGACCCAATATGTACCTGATCCGGCTGTGATCGTCTGTGTAGTCGCCCCGGTGTTCCATAGGTAGCTGTCATATCCGGCCCCGGCATCGAGTGTGATCGAGTCGGCGGAAGTACATACGAGCGTATCGTTTAGGTCGATTTCGACCCCGTGAACATAGACCGTATGCGTAACCGTGTCTGTACCGCAGTCGCTTTGCAACACGTGCTGGATACTATATGTCCCCGGATTCGTGAACGTGTAGCAGATCGTAGCGGTATCGCCAAAGCTGGCAACCGTTCCGGTGCTGTTGGAGATCGTCCAGCTATCCGTGCCTGTGTAGAGGGCTACGAAACAGCTTGTATCACCCGCGCAAATGCTATCCGAATAGCTAAATTCAGCGCTTAGGATGTCGTTAACCCCTACGTTTACCGTTGCAGTATCGGTACAGCCCGAAGCATCCGTTACGACGACCCCATACGTTCCGCTACTGCTTACGTATATCGTAGCTGTCGTATCGCCTGTGCCCCATTGGAACGTATAAGGCGCAAATCCACCGCTGACAATCGGGCTTAACAGCACCGAATCCCCGCTACAAACCAAAGTATCGGCGAGTGTCACGTCAAGATCGTTGAGACTGACAACTACCGTATCAACCGTTGTACAGATACAGCAGCCATATTCCAAATGATCGCCGACCTCGACCCAATACACGCCCGGCCCGACTGTGATCGTCTGAGTGGTGTCGCCCGTGCTCCAATGGTAGGTAACGAATCCAGCCCCAGCATCGAGGGTAACAACGTCAATTGGTGAACAAACCATTGTATCAGGCAAATCAATTTCCGGGAGTGGTTGCGTAAGAACCTCAATTGCCAGGCAATCACCCAAACATTCACCGTTTACAATAATCGCGTTATAAACGCCGCCGTTTGTTACGGCTATCGTGTCCCCATATCCAACGGTATTGCCTGTGAGCGTGTCTATCCAATAAATCGAATCGTACGAGCCGGAAACAGTTACATACAGCCAAATCGAATCACCCTCACAATGAGGATTGCAGCCCAGCATACCAATAACACCGGAAACGTAGTCACTTACTCTCACAGCGAGTGTAAGCGTATCGGAGCAACCAAGGCTATCAATCAAAATATGCGTGGCGTTATAATTGCCCGGATTTGAATAAACATGGCACGGTTGAACGTCATTTGAAGCGTTACCATCCCCAAAAAGCCATTGATGCGTGAAACCGCTGCCAATCATGGTATTGTCGCTCACATAGAAGCAGGTCGTATCACCGATACAAACCGTATCAGCGGTAAAGTCAGCATTTACATTACATGGTGAACAGCAGTAAATGGTATTGAGCGTATCGTACCAACTGGCCGTGATCTCGTCGCAGTTCAATCCGCAGGTTATATCTACCGATTTAAAGATTTCGGCAGGCAGCGAAATTGGCGTACAGTCAAAAATGCTGCTGCTTTCGATCTGGAAAGTATAGGTTTGCGAAGCCCCGGCGCTTAATGGGGTGACAGGCCAAACAAGGGTTGATCCTGACACGGTCGGCTGGCTCGGAGATCCCGTGCCGTTCACGAAGGTAAACCCGGCAGGAACTTCAACCCGCAGGCTATCACCCGGAACGTTTGCCACGTTGTCCGTGTTGGTGATTGTATAGCTGATTAGATTCGTTTGCGTGCAATCCAGCGTGTCAACCGGCGTGTGGTTCAGCTCATATTCCACCAAGTTTTCGAATCCTGCAATCGGCAGGAAGTAAGTCGCTGGCAGTAAAAGCGTGTCGTTACAGTTGGTGATACCGTCCCCGAAGATTTCCAGCGGTTCAGACGGGTTAAAATTACAGTCGAAAACAAGGTTAAAACGGATTTTAATTTCATTTTCCAAAGGCTGACGGCTTCCTACAAACCCATTGGCAAACTGCGGAACAATAGTCGATAAATCCCAACCCGTGCCGCCATTTGGATAGCCGCCGGAAGCGGCAGGTAAATTCGTCCAGGTCGAAGTTGTTTCCGGGTATAGGTAAGCCGCGCTGTCAATCGTTGCGCCCGTTGGCAGGTGCATCCAAAAATCAACGTCGTACATATTGGCCGGCGAAGAACTTGTCAGCTTAAATTCATAGTGCAGCGTATCGCAGACAGAAAATGAGCCCTGCGGTACGGCAATTTCATTCATCTGCAGGTTTGCCGTTTTGTAGCGCAGCATGAAATAGGACGTGTCTACCTGACAGCTTGCATTTTCTGCCTGTTCAGGTTGAGGATAGTCCCCACAGTTCCAGCCCGTCAAAATGCGGATTGAATCAATATCGTCAGCCACGCAGTTTGTGTACATGGCATTGATCCGGTAGGTACGGCATCCATTGGCCGCAATCGTCCCGATCTCAACAAAGCTGCTTTGACCGCCGTTGTAGCTGGTCACGTTGAATGTTGAACTGCTGCCGATTTGCTGGACAGAGGTAATGGAAATATTACCTGCGTTGTTAAAGAGGTTGTCAATATCGAGCCAAACACCGTCCGCAGCCGAAATTAAAGGGTTTTGGCCGTCTGGCTGGTTACAAATTGTAACGTCCCAATGCACGTTGTTTTCGAAACCGTCAACAATGGTAAGCCCGGAATTTACAGTAAGGTTCGGTTTGCGGTGATACCACAGCATATTGCCCGGAAGATAACCCCCGTCGTCATGCCAAACGGTCGGCCAATCGGTATGGATATAGTAGGCCGGATTTTGGGTATAGAACAGGTCTGTAAAGCCAAAATCAAGCAGGGTATGAATCGTGTCGTTATGCTCACAGGTCGGGCTAATCTCAAAGCTCATTGTTGGATCAGTTCCGAATGTGGCCTGTGTTTGCCCGTTTTTGTCAACCGCTGGCCAGTTCTGCACAAATACCACCGTATCACCGCTAATGTAGGCCGGGGTGATCCCGGTCGTGGTCGTTGATGTCCAATGTGGCAGCACAGGCAGATCATTGGAAACATAGCTGTACATATTGGCGTTTCCTGCATAAGTATAACCCGCCGGAACAATGAATTTCAGCGTGTCGTCCAGTTCGCCGATCGGACGGAACTCATACGGAAAATCGTTGTAGTTCGTGCCACCCCAATTTATCCAGTTTAAGTTAATTGTCAGGTTATTACAACCGTTTGGTGTCGTTCCCATAGTTGGGAGCGGGAACGTTTCGTTGTTGTAGATATGGAAATGATTTCCCCAGCTATCGCATCTATAAAGCGTGTCGTTATACTCACTTAGGAAATATGAACGGAAGTCTTGAATACTAAAATCACGCACAGAAGTTTCAAGCGGCGTGTTGCGGATTCTCCAATTGGCTTGAAGCACAACGCTGTCCCCAATATTCAGGGATGCAAAGCACGGCATTGTGAACGTGTACTGCATCGTTCCGGTGATCGCCGGAGCGGAAGCCGAACAAAAGCCAACCTGCACGCCACCATTGTAAATATAAAAAGTACCGGTTAGGAACTCGAACAGGTCATAAGGCGCGGTGTAATTGATAATTACGCTGACCGATTCCATGCCTGTTTCGAAAACCTCTCCGCTGGTGGTGCTTTGAACCTCATCGTAAATATACCCGGCTTCAAGGTTAACGCCCGGCGTTGAAGCCGTAACGTGCGTTGTCATAGTGTTGTCCGTCCAGCCTAATGTGGTGCGCTGTACATCAAAATCCGTTGAGAGGATGCCGCGGCAACCGTCGCCTGGGATTTCACTTACACAATCCCGCACGTGGTTGTAAACTTCTTCGGAGGCACAAGCCCTACGCTGCCAAACGTCGCAAGTATCGCACTTATAGCGGAATTCCCAACTGATCGTACTAGGACTTGAAATTGGCCCTGCTCCCTCGCATTGCAGTACAATCGGAACTGTAAAGCAGCCCGTCCAAGTATTCGCATAGGCAGGTACATTGCTGGTCCCGCCGCCGTCAATAACGATTTGGTTTCCGA
>CBINGV010000105.1:0-11250 GCA_966250255.1 uncultured Flavobacteriales bacterium
GGGAATGCGGCACTTTGCCGGGCAAGAGGAAAATTTCGCCTTCTTTGATGTGGATTTCCTGCGCTTTGCCATCGAGCTGAACCCGCACCAGGATATCGCCTTCGATCTGGTAAAATAACTCTTCACTTTCGTTGTAGTGATAATCTTTACGGGCATTCGGCCCCCCAACGATCATCACGATGAAATCACCGGCTTCCTTGTAGAGGTTTTTGTTGCCGATGGGCGGTTTCAGCAAGTCCCTGTTTTCTTCGATCCAGGCTTTTAAATTAAAAGGCATTAACATAGATCCTTATTTTTTGAGGTGGAAATAACCGTGTCCTTCTTTGACTTCCCCATTCAGCGCCACACCCGAATATTTGTAGAAATAAACCGCTTCTTCGGCCTCTTTGCCGTTATTGGCGATTCCATCCCATTTCGGCGAAGCGAGGTCGCCTTCAAACACAAGATTGCCCCAGCGATTGAAGATCGTATAGGTGAAACTGGAGAAATTAACCGGGCTGAGGGTAAAATAAGCATTCGCCGCATCGCCGTTCGGTGTGAAAATGTTCGGCAGGATATAACTTGGCAGTGCAATCAGCTCGAAAGTCAGGCTCATGCTGTCGATACAGGTCTGCTGGATTGCATAAAGTGTGACCGTATAACTGATATTTTCCGTATACAGGGAGCTTTGATCGGCTGTTGTGTTTACAATCGCATCATCGCCGTTACCGAAATCCCATTCGTAGCTATCGGCATTCTGACTCGAGTTGCTGAAGGTGATCGTTTGTGGCGCCGGTCCGGGAACGGTTACGATCGAAAAGTTCGCAAGCGGCGGATCGAGTTTGTCTACAAAAACACTATCAATAGCCACGCAAACGTTGTCTACAACCGTCACGTAATACCAGCCTTCCCCGAGGTTAACCGCCGAAGAGCCGTTACTGATGATTCCACCCGCGCTGCCCGGTCCGGTCCAATTGTAGCTGACACTTCCGGTGGCCCCGCTCACATAGGAGTTGGCCGCTCCGTTGTCCACACAACTACTGGCCGGCTCTACCGTAACCGAATCAATTGCCAGGGTCTGGTTCATCGTGAGGTGTACGCTATCGGAAACCGTGTTACCACAAACGTCCGTTGCCGTTACCTGGAAAGCGATCGTTCCATTCGTTGAAATGGCCACGATAGTCGTATCATCAGCCGTACCGTTGCTCCATTGGTAAGTATACGGGGCAAAACCGTTTCCTGCCGAGGCCGTAAGTACCACTTCGTCATCCGGGCACTGCACCAGTTTATCCGGTGAACTAATGCTCAGAACCGGGTCCGGTGCCGGCTGGATCGTGATGCTTTCCTGGTAGCTGTAGTTACAGGCATCGGTAACCGTAGCCGTATAAGTCGGAAAACCGGCCGTTAAGCCATAAACAAAGCTCCCGGTGCCGCCATTGCTCCAGGTAATGTTGTTCAACGGTTCCACTCCGCCGGAAGCAAAAGCGGTCATTAAAACGGAATCATCAATACAAGTGGCCAATGGTGCATCCAACTCCAAATCCATCGGAGGTGGCGGCAATTGGGTCACGATGACCGAATCGTTGTAAATAAAGCCGCAGAAATCCACAACTTCCACATAATAGGTTACCGTACCGTTACCATTAATGACCCCTTCGATGGTGTCGCCCACCTGGCCGTCATTCCAGGTATACGTATACGGAGGAGTTCCGCCGAGGGCCTGCATGGTGATTTCAACACTATCGCTCGGACAGAAAACAATTGGTGCATTTTTAATTGCATCAAAGATCGGGTCTTCGGATAAAGTCAGGTCGGTTGTTACCGTAATGGTATCGCCGCAATCGGAAACATAAGTTGCCGTAACGATCACCGTTTCGTCGCCTTCATCAATATTATCCTGGAAAGCATTCAGGCTGATGGCAACCGTATCTTCTCCCGGCACGAAAATGATCGTATCCTCCAAAAAGTCGTAGTCAACACCTTCCACAGCCGTACCGGTCAAGGTGTAATTTACGATCGTGCTGTCCGAAAGCATGGAAGCAGGGCGGCTGAATACAAACTGGGCCGGTGTACAGCTTTCGTAAATGATGTCTTCCCCGGTTACTGTTTGCAGGTCGATGTTCACGCCAACGGAACTCAAACTTCCCGCTTCGAGGAAAACGCCCGAGTCGAACACATCATCCCCCGCATCGGAAATCGCGAGCTTCAGGTGATAGGTTTCCCCGCAAACCACCTGGAAAATGGCCTGGAGCGGAACACTAAAACCATCGTATTGCACCGTTTCTCCCGGGGTATCTTCGTTGTTGATGTAAAATTGGCTGAAACTGTCATCATTCAGGTTATCGATTGTTACCGGTGTCGTTGTTCCCGGAATTAAGGCAATATTTTCCGCATTGTTGCTGAAAGGCCCGTTGATGCCCGGACCGCTGATGAAGAAACCGAAGGCGTCATTCACCCCGGAGTTTACATATTCCATGTATTCTTCGGAGGCAAAAACATAGTTGAATTTAATCGTATCGGAAATCGGAACGAAGTCAAACTCGAGCACTGCTGCATCAAAACTTCCGTTCGGGTCCACAATCTCTTCCAGGTCCACATCACCGGCACTCCCGGCAGCTTCACCCGCTCCTCCCTGGTCATTCGGGCCAACGGCAATGTCAATATTCCCGCTCGTAAGCAGGATCCCCCCGTTGAAACCGATATTCGAATTCTGCCCGTTGAAGGAGCCGATCTGGATGGCCTCACCGGTAAAGGTAATGTTGCTCACCTGCACCCCGCTTCCTGCCAGGATGTCCTCCACCAATTGCTGTGGGGTCATCGTATTGCTGACAACTAATTGGGCCTGAAGGGCTGAAGCTGAAAATAATAGTAGCGCCGATAGTAAAGTTTTCCTCATGATTGCGTAAAGTATCTCGTAAAAATATAAAAATAAAGTTAATTTTATCCCAAAATTTATGTGAAATATTTAACAGGAATTAAAATGCAAAACACCCAGACTTATATTCAAACCAATAAGGATAAATTTTTAAATGAATTGTTCCATTTGCTGCGTATTCCCTCCATTTCAGCCGATCCGGCCTATGCAGCCGATGTCAAAAAAACAGCGGAAGAAATTGCCTCCCAGATGCAGACTATTGGAATGCAAAAGGTAGAAATTTTTCCGACCGCCGGCCACCCGATTGTTTACGGCGAACGGATAATCGATTTGGCCCTTCCGACGGTACTTGTTTACGGGCATTACGACGTGCAGCCGGCCGACCCGATTGACTTATGGACCAGCCCGGCCTTCGAACCGGTCATCAAAAAAACGGAGATACACCCGGAAGGAGCCATTTTTGCCCGGGGCGCCTGTGACGATAAAGGTCAGGTATTCATGCACCTGAAAGCCGTTGAAGCCATGATTGCTTCGAATGAGCTCCCGTGCAACGTAAAACTGATGATCGAAGGGGAAGAAGAAGTGGGCAGCGCCAACCTGGGTGTTTTCATCAATGAGCACAAAGACTTGCTGAAAGCAGACATCATCCTGGTTTCCGATACCGGCATGCTCGCCAACGATACACCCTCCATCACAACCGGCCTCCGTGGCCTGAGCTATGTGGAAGTGGAAGTGACCGGCCCGAACCGCGATTTGCACTCCGGGATTTACGGCGGCTGCGTGGCGAACCCGATCAACGCGCTTTGCGAAATGATTGCTTCGCTGCATGACGCAAACAAACACATTACCATCCCGGGCTTTTACGAAAAAGTACAGGAATTGAGCCAGGGTGAACGCGCCGAAATGGCCAAGGCGCCTTTCAGCCATGAAGATTACTGCAAAGAGCTCGACATCCAGGATGTTTCCGGGGAAAAAGGCTATTCCACTCCGGAGCGCGGATCCATCCGCCCAACGCTCGACGTTAACGGAATTTGGGGCGGCTATACCGGCGAAGGCGCCAAAACGGTGATCCCATCCAAAGCTTTTGCGAAAATTTCCATGCGCCTGGTTCCTGACCAAATGCCGGATGAAATCACGGAATTGTTCCAAAAACATTTTGAATCCATTGCACCGGCCGGCATTACCGTAAAAGTGCACCCACACCACGGTGGCGAACCGGTGGTCACGCCGATCGATTCCTTTGCCTACCAGGCAGCGAGCAATGCCTACGAAAAAACCTTCGGTAAAAAACCGATCCCGGTGCGCAGCGGGGGAAGCATCCCGATCATTGCGCTTTTTGAACAGGTGCTCGGTTTGAAAACCATCATGATGGGCTTCGGACTGAATTCCGATGCGATCCATTCGCCAAATGAGCATTACGGCTTGTTTAATTTCTACAAAGGAATTGAAACCATCCCGTATTTCTACGAAGAATTTGCCAAACTTTCGAAGTGATGAAAAAAATACTTTATTTTTTAGTTTTAACTATTTTAATCGTTTCCTGTGAATTCCACGAGCCGGACTTTGACGGCATGGAAAGCTACAAAATGGAGAAGTTCGAAAATAACGAATTGCACCTCCTGCTTTACCTCAAGATCGGGAACGAAAACTGGTTCAACCTGAAAGTGAAGCCTTCTTTCCTGAACGTAAGCATAGACGGAAAAGAGCTGGGAATCGTTTACCTCGACAAAAAAGTCAAGATCCGGAAAAAGGCCAACGAGGTTTATGAAGCAAAAATCCGCCTGAAACTTGCCGACGGGGCTCTGTTCATGCTACCTACTCTCGCTATGAAGGAGCAGGTTAACCTGACGTTCGAAGGAAAAGTCAAAGGCAAAGTCTTCGTTTTCGGCAAAAAAATCAAGGTGAAGGAAACCAAAACGATCAATACCAGCGAGCTGCAATTTAACTTTTTCAAATAATGCTGCCGGATTTTGAGCTGATCGCAGGCGGAAAATACCGGGAATTACTGGAAAAAGAAGGCATCGGCAGTTTTTCGAAGCTCTGCGCTTTTGTACAGGAACTCCCCTACGGGCGCAATTCGAACCGGGATGATTTGTCGCTTGTATTCAGCGAGCATAAAGGAACCTGCTCTTCCAAACACGGGCTGCTGATGGCGCTTTGCGAGTTAAACCGCGTGGATAGCGTGGAATTGATGGTCGGCATTTTCCTCATGAACGGCGATTATCATCCGAAAATCAAACCTATCCTGGAAAAATACGACTTGGAGCAGCTCCCCGAAGCCCATTGTTTTCTGCGCTACGAAGGAAAGCGTTACGATCTTACTTCAACGAAGTCCGATCCGGCCCAATTTGAGCCTTTCCTTGTACGTGAACAGCGCTGCGATTCGCAGCAAGTCAGCGATTGGAAGCCGATGATCCACAAACACTACATTGAAGGCTGGCTCAAACGCAAAAACCTGGACTTCTCCCCGGAAAAAATCTGGGAAATCCGCGAGGAATGCATTTTGGCGCTTTCGGAAAGCAGATTATCGTAAATTCACCCTCCTTTATCCTCCCTTGAGGGAGGAAATAATCCACGAATCTACGAATCTCGAATTTACTTCCTATTTTTGTACTTCATTTTCAAACCCTATGGACAAGCAAAACAAATTGATGGTTTATTCTTCCCTGAGCGGAAAAAAAGAGGAATTTGTTCCCCTGAATAAAAATTTTGTCGGTTTATATGTCTGCGGCCCGACCGTATACAGCAATGTTCACCTGGGAAATTGCCGCACGTTCATTTCCTTTGATATGATTTACCGTTACCTGCTTCATTTGGGCTACAAGGTGCGGTATTTGCGCAACATTACGGATGTTGGCCACATCACGGCCGAATTTGACGAAGGTGTTGACCGCATAGGGGAGCAGGCCAAACTGGAAATGCTTGAGCCGATGGAAATTGTGCAGAAATACACGGTCTACTTCCGCGAAATCATGAATCGTTTCAATGCACTACCGCCGAGCATAGAGCCTACAGCAACAGGGCACCTGATTGAACAAATTGCTTTTATTGAAAAAATCATTGCCAACGGCTACGCTTACGAAATAAACGGATCGGTGTATTTTGATGTGCTGAAATACAACAACGATCACAATTACGGCATCCTTTCAGGCCGTAAAATCGACGAGTTGATCTCCGGGACCCGCGACCTCGACGGCCAGGACGAAAAACGCAACCCGCTGGATTTTGCCCTCTGGAAAAATGCCGCGCCGGAACACATCATGAAATGGCCATCTCCCTGGGGGCTGGGCTTCCCGGGCTGGCACCTCGAATGCTCGGCCATGAGCACGAAATACCTGGGCGAAGAATTCGACATTCACGGCGGTGGCATGGACCTCAAATTCCCGCACCACGAATGCGAAATTGCGCAAGGCTGCTCCGCTACCGGCAAATCACCCGTAAAATACTGGATGCACACCAATATGCTGACGCTGAACGGCAAAAAAATGTCGAAATCCACCGGGAATTTCCTAAACCCGGACGAATTGTTTTCCGGCAACTCCCAATTGCTTGAAAAAGCCTTCGACCCGATGGTGGTGCGTTTTTTCATGATGCAGGCGCATTATTCAAGCATGCTCGATTTCACCTCCGAAGCGCTGATCGCTTCCGAAAAAGGTTTCCTGAAACTGATGGAAGCCATGGACAAATTGGAAAGCCTGGACACAGCAAACGATTCCAGCTTTGACGTCACAGCTTTGATACAAAATTTCTACGAGGCGATGAACGACGATTTCAATACGCCGATCCTCGTTTCCCAGCTTTTTGAAGCTGTGCGTTATATCAATCTCATTTCCGACGGGAAAGAAACGATTTCAGCAGCGGACCTTGCCTCCCTGAAAAAAGAAATGCATGCCTTCGTATTTGATGTGATGGGCCTGAAAAACAGCCAGGCGAATGGCGGAAGCGACAAGCTGGACAAAGTGATGGACCTCGTACTCGAAATGCGCCAAAATGCCCGCACGGACAAAAACTGGCCGCTTTCCGACCTCATCCGCGATCGCTTGACAGATGCCGGCATCACGGTAAAAGACGGGAAAGACGGAGCGACCTGGAGTTGATTAGTTTGTGAGTTTCTAAGTTAGTAGTTTAGAATTAATTCCGCGACTCCGAAACTTAGAAACTATTTCTTAAAAATACTCCCCACTTCCTTCCCGATTTTCTGGATGGTTTCCACTCCTTTTGAAATGGCTTCGGCCGAAATATCATCATACGTTGAAAAGACGTTTTCGGTGATTTCCTGCGAAGGATAGATCAGGATTTTATCGTTATTCTCAAAAGCTTTTTCAATTTTCGGCAGGAAATGGTCCACGTTGATCGACCAGGAGATCGAGCCGGCGCGCGAGCTGCACATCACCAGCAAATCCGTTTTTTCGACCTTGAAATTCTGCAGGAAGAAATCTTCGAGCTCTTCGATGGCGTGATGTTCACTATCAATCGTGATTTTCCGGTAATCCGTGTATTGCCTGATTTTATCAAACGTCGTTTCCTGCGCAAAAACAACCAGCTCCAGGCGCAATTCCTTGGCCAGGCGCAAAACGCGTTCCAGCCAGGAAGTAAAGCTGTTTTCGAGGTCCGAAAGCGGCGGACAAATGAGAATGATGCGTTTTTTCTCGGCAAAGGAGCGGTCGAGCTGGCAGAAAAAGACCGTCTTCGGGCACACATCCAGCAAATGGTCCCGGTCGTCGCCCACGATCCGCAGCAGGAGGTTCATTTTGTGGCTGTCGTTCAGCACCACGATATCGGCCGCCAGTTCTTTCGAAGTCCGGGCAATCCCGCTCGAAAGGTTGTGATCAATCGTTGCAATGGCGTTCACCACGATTTCACCGCTGGAATAATGCCGGGTGATTTCCTCCATGTGGTTGCGGGACGCACGAATCCGCTTTTCGGCTTCTTCATCGTTGGCCAGCACACTCACGACGGAAATCGGGTTGGTGACCGTTTTGTCTGTGATCAGGATGGACAAATCCAGGAGGTTTTCGTTGCCGCGCAGCTCGTTGGTTGCTACCAGCAAATGCTGGGAGCGTTTTTGCGGGGCATGGAGCAAATCATCGTCGCGGGTTTCGATCAGGAGCTTGCGGCCGGCATTTTCCGTCACAAAGGAGGCAACCATGCAGGTAATCAAAATCAGGATAATTGTCCCGTTCACAATTTCGATGCTCAGGATTTCCTTCTGGTAACCCACCATGATAATCGCCAGGGTGGCAGCGGCGTGGGCCGTACTCAAACCGAAAATAATCTGGCGCTCGGAGCTCGTCATCCGGAAAATCAGCTGGGTCAGCAAGGCCGCAAACCACTTGGAAAAAATGGCAAAACTGGTCAGAACGCCCGCAATAACAAGCGCCCAATAACCGTGGAAAAGTACTTTCAGGTCCACGACCATGCCTACTGAAATCAGGAAAAAGGGAATAAAAATGGCATTCCCGATGAATTCAATCCGGTTCATCAAAGCCGAGGAATGCGGAATCAGCTTGTTGAGCACCAAACCGGCAACGAAGGCCCCGATAATATGTTCCACACCCGCCATTTCGGCCAAAAATGCCGCAAAACAGATGATGGAAAGCACGAAAATATAATGCGATGTTTTTTCACTTTCCAGCTTGCCGAAAAACCAACGGGCAATCCGGGGAATGAAAACGAACATAATGATCGAGAAAATCGTCAGGGAAGAAATCAGCCGGATCCAGAAATCGAGGTCGAGCTTGCCGTTCGCCGAGCTGGAAATAATCGCCAGGATGATGAGCACAGCCGTATCCGTCAGGATCGTACCGCCAATCGAAATAGCCACAGCCGGCCGTTTGGTAATCCCGTATTTGCTGACAATGGGGTAAGCCACGAGCGTATGCGTGGCAAACATCGACGCCGTAAGCAAACTTGCCGTCAGGTCCAGTTTCAGCCCGTAATAACAAATCGGGAAACCGAGGGTAATCGGGATAATGAAGGTCAGGAAACCAAAGGTGAAGCTTTTATTACGGTACTTACGAAACTCGTTCATGTCCAGCTCCAAACCGGCCATAAACATAATATAGAGCAGGCCGATGGTTGCAAAAAGCTTCATCGCCCCATCGGATTCCATCAGTTTTTCCCCGATCAGGTTGAAGCCTTTTGGCCCGATGACCACCCCGGAAATGATCAGACCGATAATCGCCGGAATACGCAATCTCCGCAATAAAATCGGGGAAAGCAGGATAATGAACAGGATGAGGGAAAAAATTAAGACGGGGTTTTTCAGCGGCAAATGAAATGCATGTGAAATGTGACTGAAAAAATCATCCATTTGTAGAGCGGAATTCGAATTTAGACAAAGGTATAACAAATTTTGTGCAAAAATTTACCCCGGATGAAATTATTGGATATTGTTGTGTAATTTTGTGTATGCGTTTCGAGTTAACAAAGGATTTTTTGGCCGAACTCCGGCAGGCAGTTCAAACGCAGAACGAGACCTGGATCATCCAGCATGTCCTGGGG
Source organism: uncultured Flavobacteriales bacterium (assembly GCA_966250255.1). GTDB lineage: Bacteria > Bacteroidota > Bacteroidia > Flavobacteriales_D > Crocinitomicaceae > M2408. The sequence goes on from CBINGV010000105.1 coordinate 9,359, forward strand.
CTTCACTTTGCCGACATTGCCGAAATCCTGGGTGAGCTTGACAACAACCAGGCGCGCTACATCTATTATTTGCTCGAAGAAGATGTGCAGGCGGATGTGTTGATGGAACTCGAAGAAGAGATCCGTGACCGTTTCCTGAAATCCCTCTCTTCCAAAGAAATTGCCGAGCAGCTCGAAAACCTTGATTCCGATGACGCAGCCGACATCCTCGGGGAACTTTCCGACAAGGAAATCCAGGAAGTTATCTCACAGATGGAAGACGACGAGGCCGCCGATGACATCGTTGACCTCCTCAATTATGACGAAGACACGGCCGGTGGACTCATGCAGAAAGAGTTTATCCAGGCCCGCCTCGACTGGCCGGTTGACCGCTGCATCGTCGAATTGCGGCGCCAGGCTGAAGACGTGGAAAAAGTCTACACCATTTACGTGGTGGACAATTCCAATAAACTGGTGGGTTTTCTTTCGCTCAAACGCCTCTTGTTCGCAAAGCCGAAAACACCCATCAGCGAGCTCTACCAGAGCAAGAACATGATCGTGGTGAAAACCACAGATTCTAGTGAGGAAGTGGCCCGCGTGATGGATAAATACGACCTCGTTTCCGTTCCTGTAGTGGATTTCCAGAACAAACTCGTCGGCCGGATTACGATCGACGACGTCGTGGACATCATCAAGGAAGAAGCCGACAAAGACTTCCAGCTTGCTTCGGGTATCTCCGAAAAAGTGGAAGCCAATGCCAGCATCTGGCGAATTTCGCGCTCGCGCCTGCCATGGCTGCTTATCGGTATGCTGGGCGGAATCCTGGGCGCCCAGGTGATTTCTTCCTTCGAGGGAAACATTACGGCAATCCCGGCCCTGGCCTTTTTTATCCCGCTGATCACGGCGATGGGAGGAAATGTGGGCGTACAGTCTTCGGCGATCGTGGTACAATCCCTGGCCAAAGGAAACCAGCTCGAAAAAATCATCACGAAAGTAGGCAAAGAAGCTACCCTCGGCCTGTTTAATGCCGTGATTTGTTCCAGCATTATTTTTGCCATTTCTTACCTCTTTGAAAACCTGATGCTCGCTACCGTTGTGAGCATCTCCCTTTTCATCGTTATTATTTTTGCAGCAATTAACGGCACGCTGATTCCTTTGGTACTGAACAAATACAAAATTGACCCGGCTTTGGCCACGGGACCCTTCGTTACTACCTTAAATGATGTCCTCGGGCTCTTCATTTATTTCACAATCAGCCTTTTCATTTATCACATGTAACTATGTACCAGGCAGAACGCATCATCAAACAAATTGAAACAGACCGGATCATTGTCGGTCTCCGGGGCGATGATATTGTTCACGTGTATTATAAAAAAAATACGGTGGTAGACCCGGCGCTGCAGGACGAGATGATCCCTTACTTTAAGGAGCTGACCGGCGGCCGGAAACTGCCTTTCATTTATGAGGCCGATGAACATGTAGGTGTAACCAAAGAAGCACGCCACAGGGCCCTGGAGCTTGAAAGCCAGAAATCCATCAGCTGCACGGCCATTTTTGCACAGAATTTCATCTATAAACTACTAGGTGATTTTTACCTCCTGATCAAACGCCCGAGCATGCCTTATATGGTATTTACCGATTTCCAGGAGGGGATCGACTGGCTGTTGAAAACCCATCACAAAATCACGGACTGAGTCGCGCATTATGCACCAGAGAGAGCGGATTGTTAAGCAAATTGAAACCCCCAGCGTGATTGTCGCTCTACGCAGTGATGATATTTTGCATATTTTCTATAAAAAATCCACGGTGCTTGACCCCGCTTTGCAGGATGAAATGATCGGCTATTTCAACGAGCTGGCGGGGAAGCGTAAAATTCCCTTTATTTTTGAAGCCGACAGCAATGTTTCGATGAC
>CBINGV010000106.1:0-11180 GCA_966250255.1 uncultured Flavobacteriales bacterium
TCGACCGTTAAGACCAAAATTTCCGCCTCCTGGCTTGAGTATTCAGGAACAATTTTCCATCTTAAAGATAAAGCGGTGCAATTTTTGCTGTGATTTTTATACTAACATTTAAACTTCTATGGTATGAAAAAGACATTTATTTTCCTCGCTTGCTCCCTCGTTTTAGGATTTACCGCCACCGCACAGGAAGGCGATTCTCTCACCACAGCAAGTATTGCTTTGCCCCAGGACAGGCTTTATATTCTGGAAGATGTGGAAAAATACCGCAGCGCCCGTACCTTTCCAATGGACGATAATGATAGCTATTTGCAGGTATTGAACGGTTATGTTATACTTTCTTATCGCTCCCGTGGACAAAACGGTTTTGCCTCCGGACCGATCCATAGTTCTTCCGTACAAGAAGTGCAAGGTGAAGAAATCATCACATTTACCATTATTTCCGATGGCAATTTTAACAGCTCAAAGGGAAGCCGCTATTTCTTCGGGATCAAGAATACCAGCGAAAACCGCTTTATTATCTATCAACTGGACAACATGGAAATTCCGATGCTTATTTTCAATGCCCACGGTGCCAGCGCAAAAGAAAAAACACAACTCACGAAACGTTCCTCCGGGTTGACCAATTACTAATTTGCTTCCCCACAAATTGCGCCGAATGCATCCACACCTGATGTAATCCCAGTAAATTTTATCAAAAAATCAATAAGATTAACTTGTTGAAAATAAGCTTTTTATTTGATTTTAACCGTTTACAAACGAATAACAATCGACAACAAGTATGTAATAACCGAATGAAATTTTCGGTCTGCTACAACTTTGCACTGTTGGAATTGAATCCGGCATTTTACAAACATATTTTTATTAATCAAACCTTTAAAAACGAAAGTTATGAGCACATTAAGAAACAAAGTGAATTTAATCGGACGTATCGGACAGAAACCGGAATTACAGACCTTACAGGGAGGCTATTTAGTGACCCGCTTTTCAGTAGCCACACATGAGTCGTATAAAGACAAAAGTGGCGCCTGGCAGGAAAATACCCAATGGCACAGCATTACCGCCTGGGGAAAGATTGCCGAAAACATTGTCCGGATCCTGGACAAAGGAAATGAAATCGCCCTGGAAGGCAAGCTGATCAACCGCCAATATGAATCCAAAAGCGGTGAAAAACGTTATTCAACGGAAATCGAACTGAATGAGTTTATGCTCCTGAACAAAAAAGCCATTAAATAAAACCTGCAAATTACTCATTAAGATGAATCACGTAAACCTCATTGGAAAAATCAGCTCGGAGCCTAAAGTAATCGAGCTCCAAAACGGCAAAAAACTGGCCCAGTTTTCTATGTCGACCCAAGAAACCTACCTGGACGAAAACGGGAATGTCAAAAAACGCAGCAACTGGCATCGCATCGCAGCCTGGGGCATTTGGGTGAATGTGCTGGAAGAGCTCGGCCATAAAGGCATTAACCTGGCCATCGAAGGAAGGTTGGTTTCCCGGTTTTATAAAACCACCGGCGGCGTTCAGAAGCTGATCACGGAAGTTGAAGTCAACGATTTAACCATCCTCTAAATTTACATCATGAAAAACCAGATAGTTTTGATCGGAAACATCGGCTCACATCCCCAGGTAACGAATTTCGAAAATGGAGGAAAGGTTGTTCGTTTCAGCATCGCAACGCCCTATGTTAAAAATGGCGAAGCAAAAACGGAATGGCATAAGCTTTTCGCCTGGGGAAATGTTGCCCAGTTTATTGAAAATTTTGCCAAACGCGGTACCCAAATCGCCATCACCGGTAAACTCGTCCACCGGACCTTTATTGCCAAGGGCGGAAAGATGCGCAAAATTACGGAAGTTGAAATCCGCCAGGTCATTGGCCTTTAAGCTCTTTAACCCTAACCCCTTCCTACCTTTTAATAGTGTTTAGGGTTAGCCCCGCACAGTGATGTGCGGGGTTTTTTATGCCGATTTTTACCGAAAAACAATCCTTGAATTATTACCGGAAAATAGTTGTGTTTTCACTTTACTAATCCATTTTTTTGGCGTAATTTTGCAGCGAATTTCATTCCCCCCTATTATGAGTAAAAATAAACAGATTAAAAGAGCATTGATTTCAGTTTTTGACAAAACCGGTTTAGAGCCGATTATCGAACGTTTGGCTGAATTGAATGTGACGATTTACTCCACCGGGGGAACACAGGAATTCATTGAAAAAATGGGCGTAAACGTGGAGCGGGTGGAGGATCTGACTTCTTACCCTTCCATTCTTGGCGGACGTGTGAAAACCCTGCACCCGAAAATTTTTGGAGGTATTCTGAACCGCCGGGATAATGAAGAAGACCAGGTCCAGATCGCCGACTATGAAATTCCTTCGATCGACCTGGTGATTGTTGACCTCTACCCTTTTGAAAAAACGGTAAAATCCACCACGGACCATGAAGCGATTATCGAAAAAATCGACATCGGTGGCATTTCCCTGATCCGTGCAGCTGCAAAGAATTATGAAGATGTGGTGATTATCCCATCCCAGGCACAATATGACAAATTCCTCCGTCTGTTGGATGCACATGGCGAAACGAGCCTCGAATCCCGCATGTCTTTTTCCAGGGACGCCTTCCAGGTTTCTTCCCATTACGATACTCAAATTCACGCGTATTTTGCAACGAAAACGGAAGGTGAAGACCTGAACCTGAAAATTTCCATCCAGCAGGGTGAAGTGCTCCGTTACGGTGAAAACCCACACCAGCAAGGCGTGTTTTTTGGCGACCTGGATGCTGTTTTTGATAAACTGCACGGCAAGGAATTATCCTACAATAATTTGCTGGACGTTGATGCCGCCGTACAATTGATGCTGGAGTTCAAAAATGACGGACCGACTTTCGCAATCCTGAAGCACAATAACGCTTGCGGGCTTGCTACACGAAATACCATCAAAGAAGCCTATGAAGCTGCTTTGGCCGGCGACCCGGTTTCAGCTTTCGGCGGAATCCTGATTGCCAATACAAAAATTGACCTGGCTACGGCGACAATTATGAATGAGCTTTTTTGTGAAGTGGTCATTGCCCCGGAATATGAGGCAGCAGCTATCGAAATCCTCCAATCGAAAAAGAACCGTATCATTTTGAAGCAAAAAGCCGTTGATTTCCCTAAAAAACAGGTTCGCACGATTTTGAACGGAATCCTGGAGCAGGATAAAGATTTCAAAACCGAAACGGCAGCCGATCTGAACACAATCACGAAAATTGCACCAACCGCAACTGAAATCGAAGATTTGCTTTTTGCTAATAAACTGGTAAAGCATACCAAATCCAATACGATTGTCCTGGCTAAAAATAAACAATTGCTCGCCAGCGGTACCGGGCAGACTTCCCGCGTGGACGCCCTGCGCCAGGCCATTCATAAAGCACAGTCTTTCAATTTTGAGTTAAAAGGTGCTGTGATGGCCTCCGATGCTTTCTTTCCTTTCCCGGATTGTGTAGAGATTGCAGACCAGGCAGGAATCCACGCTGTAATCCAACCGGGCGGATCAATTAAAGATGACCTTTCCATCGCTTATTGTGATGAACACCAGATGGCTATGGTGATGACAGGTGTGAGGCACTTTAAACATTAATTCAATTTTTTTTTCGAAATTTGAAACAAAAAACACGGATTTACGAATACATTACAACAAAAAACAGAAGACTTCTGAACGAAGCGCAATAAAATGGGATTATTTAACTTTTTAACACAAGAAATTGCAATCGACCTCGGTACGGCCAACACACTAATCATCATGAATGATAAAGTGGTTGTGGACGAGCCCTCGATTGTGGCCAAAGATATCCAAACCGGTAATATCGTTGCCATCGGGAAAAAGGCCCAGCAGATGCATGGGAAAACCCACAAGCTGATCGAAACCGTACGCCCCTTGAAAGATGGAGTAATTGCGGATTTCCAAAGTGCCGAAGCAATGATCCGGGGAATGATCAAGATGATCAACGGCGGCAAAAAATCCATGTTTTCCCCGAACCTCCGCATGGTGGTTTGTATCCCTTCCGGGATTACCGAAGTGGAAAAACGTGCCGTTCGCGACTCTTGTGAGCATGCCGGTGCGAAGGAGGTTTACCTGATCCATGAACCAATGGCTGCCGCGATTGGTATTGGTATCGACGTGGAAGAGCCGATGGGTAACATGATCATTGATATCGGTGGTGGTACTTCTGAAATTGCCGTAATTGCCCTGGGAGGAATTGTTTGTGACAAGTCTATCCGTATTGCCGGTGACGATTTCACGCAGGACATTGAAGAATATATGCGTCGTCAGCACAACATCCTGGTGGGTGAGCGTACAGCTGAACAATTAAAAATTGAAGTGGGCGCTGCCATTCCGGAGCTCGATAACCCGCCGCCGGATTTCGCCGTTCGCGGACGTGACCTGATGACGGGTATCCCGAAAGAGATTATCGTCACGTATTCGGAAGTGGCCCATGCCCTCGACAAAACAATTTCGAAAATCGAAGAAGCGATCCTGAGCGCACTTGAAATGACACCACCGGAGCTTTCTGCGGATATTTATAAAACAGGTATTTACCTGGCAGGCGGTGGATCCATGCTTCGCGGCCTCGACAAGCGAATCCAGCAAAAAACAAAATTACCGGTGCATATCGCTGAAGATCCGCTGAGAGCCGTTGCCCGCGGCACCAGTATTGCATTGAAGAATATTGACAGATTCCAGTTCCTTATCCGGGATTAGGCCATAATATTGTTTGTAAAAAGCTCCGTATCCGGGGCTTTTTTTATTTACCGGAAGTGCGACTTTAAAGTTTGATTATCGGATAAAAACTTTTTTTCAACTGAAAATCAATTAATTACAAATAAATTCAATTGCGTTTTCTCAAGAACCACCAAATTAGAGGAAAACCTTTGTAATACCAGAATTTTAAACGAGTTATCGGTTAAACAACCTTTTTATTCGTGAAAATCAAAAGATTAACTTCTATTCGATTTTTTATTTTTTAATTTATCCATTTCTTCGTTTTTCCACTGCCGGATATATTCCTCAGCCAACTCGGTTTCGGCATCAATGATCTTTTTCATCAGGGATTTATTTCCTTCCAATTCTTCTTTTACCTTGTGGTTGCCTGTTTCGATCACTACTTGCAGGCGTTCGTTGGTTTTTTGATTGAGCTTGGACATTTGCTCAATTTTGAAGGTTTCAATACTGTGTTCATGCTTTTCAAGCAAATCATCATAAGGTCCGCGGGAAGAAATCAGCTTAACAAATATCGGTGCTGTTTCGATTGCAATAAACAACAGGATAATGAAAATATTCGCCAGGTTCATCGCATTACTTTGTGAGGCCAGGATACCCAAAGCCTCAATGCGCGCTGCAAGTCCATCGTATTTGTCGATATTAGGCTTTTGTTTTTTGAACTCTTTTTCACGCAGAACAACTAAGTTCTTGATTTCCTTTTCATATTGATCAATTTTAAGTTGATTTCGCTTTGCCGTTTCTTTTAAATTAGCTTCGGCTTCATTGAGCTGTACTTCTTTTTTCTTAGCATTGGTGCCAATTCCGGGGATTCCCGTAGTTCCTGACGTCTTTTTTCCGAAGCGTTCGAAATCGTATTCCTGTTGTTTTTGTTGCCGAAAATCTTCCTTTTCTTTATTTTCTTTCTTCAAAACGGAAATCTTGTTCTCCAGTTCCGTAATTTCAGGGAAACCTTTTCCGATCAATTTTTTTGCCTTGATGGCTTCTTCACTTTTTTTCGCGTCAATTTTCCGATTGATTTCTTTTTCAAAGATTTTTAATTCAAGCGGTTTGGAAATCACCAATGCCAGCAAAACTGCCAGGATCAATCGTGGAAAAGCTACTTTAAATTCCTGCCAGAAATTATTACGCTTTTTCATGCTGGACACAATGAAGCGATCCAGGTTAAAGATCATCGCTCCCCAAATTGTCCCAAAAATCCAGGCGCTTGCTGTCGAATCAAAAACCGTATATAAGGCATAACCGGCTGAAATGGCCGCCAGGACCCCGGTAAAAAAAACCGTTGCCCCAATTCCGGCGTACTTACTGGCTTCCGTGGGAGAACGATGCAATAATTTACGATTGGCACCCGAGCAAAACCAGAAAAAATTCCTCACCGAGTTATTCATAGCCTTTCACGTGTTTTCTTAATTAACTAACTAATTTTTAATCTGTTACGAAATAATTTTTCCAAACGATCAAATAAATTGCTTCTCAGTTTATGGTGGGATTCTCCTAGTGATTCGTATAACTCTCTTTGAGAAAGTCCCAAAATGCGGCTAAGATCCCTCACAGATAAGGAACGGGGAAGCTGATTTTTATGCAGGGTTTCGAATTTAGGGAAAGCAATTTCTATTTGCTGCAGCTTTTGAATTTCCGGCAAACTACCGGCTATCTCAGCTTCCAGTTTCCCCCGCTGAATTTTTGGCAGGTCGGGAAGCTCTATTTTCTCCAGCCGGATTAAGCCCGGTCCGGAAATAAAATTAATTTCATTGTTTATAGTATCTTCCTGCATTCCTGGTTCTGCTTGATTCAAAAATACACCTGTTTTTGCATATAAATGAAAAAGCAGGTTTTCGTTATAGGTAAATTTTGTTAAAATTTCAGAGAATTTAAATTCAACAAGTGTTGATTATCGGTTTAGCAACATTTTTATTTCTGATAATCAGGTTTTTACAAAATTATCTAAACAAAAAATCCCCGGCTTATTCAAACCGGGGACTTCCATCTGGAATTTAAACTTTTTAGTTATTGAGGGCTTCAGCTCCACCGACAATCTCAAGGATTTCGCTGGTAATTGCTGCCTGACGCGCTTTGTTGTAAGTCAATTTCAAGTTACGCTGTAATTCTTTCGCGTTATCCGTTGCTTTGTGCATAGCCGTCATACGGGCACCGTGCTCGGAAGCATGTGAATCAAGCAAATCTTTAAACAGCTGCAGTTTCAGGGATTTCGGGATCAATTCTTCCACGATTTCTTCCTTGGAAGGCTCGAAAATATAATCGCCCACCGCTGATCCTTCATTTACTGTCGGGATCACCGGTAAAAACTGTTCGGATTTCACTTCCTGGGTAGCCGCATTGATAAAGGTGTTATACACAACAACTACCTTTTTATACTCTTTGGCAACAAATTTCTCCATAATTTTATCCGCAATGATGGAAGCATTTTCGAAAGAAAGATCAGCGAAAATATCTTCTACACCAAACTCACTATTGTTCACACGGATCGCACTTCTGCGGAAAGCATCGGTTACTTTCTTACCAAGGCAAAGAAGTTGAACGTCTTCGCCGGCCAAATCTTCACTCAGCAACTGGTTAACGCGCTTGATCACGTTGTTGTTGAAACCGCCGCATAAACCACGGTTGGAAGAAATGGCAACCACAAGAACCTTACCTTCTGTGCGTACGTGGGCGTAAGCATTTTCAGACAGATCAAGGCTGGAACTCAGGTTTCCGAGAATTTCTTTCAGTTTACCGGCATAGGGACGCATTTGGGTTACTGCATCCTGGGCGCGTTTCAATTTGGCAGCGGAAACCATTTTCATGGCTGACGTGATCTGCATCGTTGAACCAACGGAGGAAATTCTGTTTCGTATTTCTTTTAAACTTGGCATTTCTTTGAATTGAAAATTAAGAATTGAAAATGAAGAACGATAATTTCTCCATTTTCAATTTTCCATTCATTTAATATTTCTCAGCAATTTCTTTCGCAACTTTTGTCAGGACATCTGTTGCTTCATCCGTATATTTACCGGCTTTCAGGGCCAGCAATACGTCTGCGTGTTTTGCTTCAAGGTAATTCAAAAATTCGGTTTCAAAAGCTTTCACCTGGTTAACCGGAACACGCTGGATCAAGCCTTTTGTTCCTACAAAGATGATTGCAATTTGCTTCTCAACCGGGAACGGGTCACCGTCTCTTTGCTTCAGGATCTCGAGGTTACGTGCACCTTTGTCGAGTACTGACTTGGTGGCAGCATCAAGGTCGGAACCAAATTTCGCGAAGGCTTCGAGCTCGCGGTACTGTGCCTGGTCTAACTTCAGCGTACCTGCAACCTTTTTCATGGATTTAATCTGTGCGTTACCACCTACACGGGATACGGAGATACCTACGTTGATTGCCGGACGGATCCCGGAGTTGAACAAGTCGGACTCAAGGAAGATCTGACCGTCGGTAATGGAAATCACGTTCGTCGGGATATACGCAGAAACGTCACCCGCCTGTGTTTCGATGATCGGGAGAGCGGTCAAAGAACCACCACCTTTCACGATACTTTTCAGGGATTCCGGCAAGTCGTTCATCTGGGAAGCGATCGCATCGTCAGCAATTACTTTCGCAGCACGCTCGAGCAAACGGGAGTGCAGGTAGAATACGTCACCCGGGTAAGCCTCACGGCCCGGAGGACGACGCAATAAGAGGGAAACTTCACGGTAAGCTACCGCTTGTTTGGATAAATCGTCGAATACGATCAAAGCAGGACGTCCCGTATCGCGGAAGAACTCACCGATCGCCGCACCGGTCATCGGGGCGTAGAACTGCATCGGAGCAGGGTCGGAAGCGTTAGCCGCTACAACAACCGTGTAAGCCATGGCTCCTGCGTCTTCGAGTTTTTTCACGATACCGGCAACGGTAGAGCCTTTTTGCCCGACAGCAACATAAATACAGAATACAGGCTCTCCGCGGTCGAAGAACTCTTTCTGGTTGATAATCGCGTCGATCGCCACGGTTGTTTTACCGGTCTGACGGTCACCAATGATCAACTCACGCTGACCACGACCGATCGGAATCATCGCATCAACAGCTTTAATCCCTGTTTGCAACGGTTCGTTTACCGGCTGGCGGAAGATTACTCCCGGAGCTTTACGCTCAATCGGCATTTCATATAACTGGCCGGTGATATCACCTTTACCGTCGATTGGGTTACCCAGGGTATCCACAACACGACCCACCATTCCGTCACCTACGTTTACAGAGGCGATACGGCCCAGGCGTTTCACCGTGTCACCTTCTTTTACGAGGGTTGAACGGCCCAACAATACAGCTCCTACGTTGTCTTCCTCGAGGTTCAGTGCGATCCCCTGTAAGCCACCGTCGAATTCAATCAATTCACCGTATTGTACGCCTGTAAGTCCATAAATACGGGCAATACCGTCACCTACCTGGAGTACGGTACCTACTTCCTGCAATTCAGATTCGGATCTGAAACCGGAAAGTTGCTCTCTTAAAATTGCAGATACTTCTGCTGGTTTTACGTCTGCCATAACCTTTATTATTTAGCGGCTGATTGCCTCTATCTTGTTAAACTAACTTTTAAATTCTTCAATTTGTTTGAAACCGATGCATCGATTTGCGTGTCGCCCATTTTCACGATGAAACCACCGATCAGGGACGGGTCGATCTTTTCTTCCAGCTCGAGCTTACCTTTGAGGGAAGTTTCCAGCTTGGAAAGAATCGTTTTTTTGGTTGCTGCATCCAGCGGATGTGCCGAAATCAGGCTAACCGGGATGATTCCCAAATGTTCTTTCAATTGTGCCTCAAACGAATCCGCAATTTGTCCGAGGGCATTTTCTCTTCCGTTTCTAACCAATAACTCAACAAAAGAGCGGGTCAGAACATCAAACGAAGGAAAAACCTCATTTAAAATGGCATTTTTCTTGTCGGCCTTAATGATCGGGCTATCCAGGAAAAGCTGAAATTCTCTTGTTTCGCGGAAAGCCTCTGCAAAGCGACGCATGTCGGCGGATACTTCCTGCGTTTTGTTTTGCTCGATGGCAAGTTCCAAAAGCGCTTTGGCATATCTTCCTGCTGATTTGGTTGCTTTCATTAATTTCTTAATTCAGGTTAATATCTTCAGCCAATTTGGAAGCCAGGGCTTTTTGCTTGTCATCGGAAGACAATTCGGACTTCACAATTTTCTCAGCGATTTCGATGGAAAGTGCAGCAACGTGGGATTTCAATTCGGAAATTGCAGCTGCTTTCTCCACTTCAATTGCCTGGTGGGCGGAAGCAATGATTTTTGCCGATTCGTTTTTCGCATTGTTTTTCGCATCTTCCACCATTTTGGAAGCTACTTCGTGCGCATCTTTTACAATTTTATCGCGCTCGGCACGTGCTTCTTTCAACAGGCTTTCGTTCTGCGCCTGAAGCTCTTTCATTTCAGCCTTTGTTTTTTCGGCCAAGGCCAAGGCATCCTCGATCTTTTGCTCACGCTCGTTTACGTTGCTCAGGATCGGTTTCCAGATAAATTTTGTCAGGATGAACAACAACAGCACAAATACGATTCCTGTCCAGATTAATAAACCAAAGTCGGGTGTAATTAAATCCATTTTTGTTTGTTTAAAATTTTAACTCAATAACTATTTCCGGGTTTGAACCAACCGTGCAAACCCGGAAACTAATTCTTACAATCCTAAGAAACCTACTACCACACCGAAGAGTGCAACACCCTCGATCAACGCAGCAGCGATAATCATGTTTGTAGTGATTTTCCCAGAAGCTTCAGGCTGACGAGCGATTGCGTCCATTGCTGAACCACCGATACGTCCGATACCCATTCCTGCACCTAATACGGCAAGACCTGCTCCGATTGCTGAGATACCTGTCATTGTATATTTATTTAAAAGTTACTAATTAATGGTGTGCTTCCTCTACGGCTGCACCGATAAATAAGGCCGACAACATGGCAAACAGGAAAGCTTGCAGGAAGGCAACCAAAAGCTCAAGAACGGAAATGAACAGCGACATAGGAACGGACATTCCACCCCAGGCTGCATTTTCGTTGATGAAGATAATCCCCACGAAAGCGAGGATAATAACGTGACCTGCCGTCATGTTCGCAAACAAACGAATCATCAAGGCAAAAGGCTTGGTCAAAACACCGATCAATTCAATCGGCATCATAAAGATTTTCATTGGAACACCTACGCCCGGCATCCAGAAGATGTGTCCCCAGTAGTTTTTGTTACCTGAAAATACGGTTACCAATAAGGAAGTTACCGCAAGGAAACAAGTTACTGTAATGTTACCCGTCAGGTTAGCCCCCCCCGGGAAGAACGGGATCATACCCAATAAGTTATTGAAGAAAATAAAGAAGAAAATTGTCAACAAATAAGGAACGTATTTTTGGTATTTGTGTTCGCCGATATTTTCTTTCGCAATATTGTCACGCACCA
>CBINGV010000107.1:0-11099 GCA_966250255.1 uncultured Flavobacteriales bacterium
CGGCGTGCGTAGGGGAGTGTCGTGTTGTCTACTTTCGAATCAGGTTGCGCCAGCTCATTGCTGTGGGCCTGTAAAATGATATAATCCCACTTGCGGGAACGGATTTTTTCGTAGGTGATAGCACGACCTGAATGAAAATTGAGGTCTTTTCCGCCCTCCACGACGGAATCCACATAAATGGGTTTTCCCTTCGCTTTGGAAATTTCGCGGAACATATTCGGCATGCCGTTCATGAAAGTAAAACTGTTCCCGATGAAGAGCACGGAGGTTTCTTCCTGGGCAAAAACAGGGCATAAAAATACCGTGAACAGGAGGCTTTGTAGGACTTTGTGCATATCAAAAGTTTCAACAAAAATAACAAGAAATTTCCTTCATGGGCTTTTTTTAGCCATTTGTCAAAAAAAACGTAAAAATCTTAACCTTAATTTCTGCGCTCGCTTTTTTTTGTTTACATTTGTCTTGACTCTGACTTAGAAAACAAAATCGAATGACGAATATTTTTATCGCGAACCTGGACTGGGATATAACTTCTGAAGATTTATCCGTTACCTTTTCTTCCTTCGGGAAGGTCCACCTGGCCCACGTGGTCTACGACGCACAAACCAAACGTTCCAAGGGTTTCGGCTATGTCGAAATGGAGAGCGCCGAAGAGGCGATCAATGCTATCCAGGCCCTCAACGGGATGGAAGTAAACGGCAGAAAGCTCGATGTAAAAATCGCTTCTCCGAAAAGCAACCGGCCACCTAAAAAAGAAGTTGAAAGAAAACCTTTTGCTAAGAAACCATTCCAGAAAACCGATGGTTTCAAGAAAAAACCGTACGATCCGGACAGGAAGCCTTACAACCCGGATTTCAAAAAGCCTTACGACCCGGACAGAAAACCCTACAACCCGGAATTTAAAAAGCCTTACGACCCGGACCGGAAACCTTACAACCCGGATTACAAAAAACCGTACGATCCAGACAAGAAGCCTTACAACCCGGACTACAAAAGACCTTACAACCCGGATTTTAAGAAGAACGACAACTAGTTCCTCGGCAGCTGACCCCTGCTTCCACCCATGCACTATTAACTTATTGGCGTAATTTATTATCTTTGCGTCGGCTTTGTGCCGGATGCTGGTTTTTTATGTATATATGCAGCGCCTGGTGCCTTAAAATGAACTAAAAATCAAAGAAAATATGTCTGACGCAATTAACCAGGGACACGTAGAATATACGATTGATGAACGTGGGATCGCTACTGTTGAGTTCGGTCACCCGATGAGTAACTCCCTGCCGGGAAAGATTCTCCGCAAGCTGGCGGATACGATTACCGAGCTTGGGAAAAAGGACGAGGTCAAAGTGCTTGTACTGAAGTCTGCCGGTGAGAAAGCTTTCTGTGCGGGCGCCAGCTTTGACGAATTGATCTCCATCAAAGACCTGGAAACAGGAAAGGTATTTTTCTCCGGTTTTGCCAACGTCATCAACGCTTGTCGCAAATGTCCGAAGTTTATCATCGGCCGGGTGCAGGGGAAAGCCGTTGGCGGTGGTGTCGGCATGGCTTCTGCGGTTGACTATTGTTTTGCTACAACTGCTGCCGATGTGAAGCTTTCCGAGCTGGCCGTCGGGATCGGGCCTTTTGTTGTTGGTCCGGCAGTAGAACGAAAAATGGGACTTTCAGCCATGAGCCAGCTGGCCATTAACGCGAGCGAATGGAAAAGCGCCGAATGGGCGAAACGAAAAGGCTTGTATACCGAAATTTTTGACGAAACCGAAGAAATGGACCAGGAAATCGAAAAGCTGGCCAAGCGCCTGGCGTCTTCCAACCCGGAGGCGATGAGCATGCTGAAAACCGTTTTCTGGCAAGGCACGGAACACTGGGATGAATTGCTTTCCGAGCGCGCGGGCATGAGTGGCAAGCTGGTGCTTTCCGATTTTACGGTGAACGCGATCAACCAGTTTAAAAAAGCGTGATTTGAAATGATCAATAATAAATGATAAATGATGAATGGATTTGGATGCCACGTTAAGATTCATCAATCATCACTCCTAATTCATCATTCCCCATATAATTTAATCAAAAAAGATTTGTTTATAAAAATTAAATTTGTACATTTGCACCCCCAAATTGGGGATATTGTCTTATTTTAATTAATATTTATAGTGGATACATTAAGTTACAAAACCGTTTCCTCCAATAAAGAAACTTCCGGTAAGAAGTGGATTTTGGTGGATGCAGAAGGGCAGACCGTAGGTCGCCTGGCGAGCAAGGTGGCGAAGATCATCCGTGGTAAACACAAAGTGAACTATACGCCACATGCTGACTGCGGGGATAACGTAATCGTTATCAATGCAGAGAAGGTTTCGTTCTCCGGAACCAAACTGGTTAACAAAGAGTATGTGCGCTACACTGGCTACCCGGGTGGTCAGCGTTCGTTAACTGCTCAGGAAATGTTGCAAAAACATCCTCAACGTTTGATTGAGAAAGCGGTGAAAGGTATGTTGCCGAAAAACACATTGGGTCGTCAGTTGTTTACGAACCTGAAAGTGTATGTCGGTACGGAACACAAACAAGAGGCTCAAAAGCCGGTAGTAATGAACCTTGACTCATTCAAATAGTATGGAAATTATCAACACATTAGGAAGAAGAAAAACTTCAGTTGCACGTGTTTACCTGCAAAAAGGTTCAGGTAACGTAACTGTAAACAATAAGGATTACAAGGAATTTTTCCCGGTAGCCATGCTTCAGTCCAAAATCCAGCAGCCATTCAATTTAACGGAAACTTCAGGTCAGTACGATGTGAAAGTGAACGTAATGGGTGGTGGGATCAACGGACAGGCGGAAGCAATCCGTTTGGGTATTGCCCGTGCATTGGTTAAAATTTCCGAAGAAATGAAGCCGACGCTGAAAGCGGAAGGTCTCATGACTCGTGACCCGAGAATGGTAGAGCGTAAAAAACCGGGACAACCGAAAGCGCGCAAGAAATTCCAGTTCTCCAAGCGTTAATTCGCTTTTTCCGGGGTTTTTCCCGGGCTTGACAGGTTTAGTATCCAAGCGGCGAGCATTGCCTTTCAAAGATTGGTCCCTCGTTTTGCTGACTACTAAGGAATGTAAACAATTTTAAAAAAAAAGAAAAATGTCAAAATTAACTTTTCAAGAATTATTAGACGCCGGTGTTCACTTCGGGCACCAAAAAAGAAAGTGGAATCCTGCGATGGCACCATACATCTTCGGTGAGAAAAAAGGTATCCACGTTATTGACCTTAATAAGACAATTGCTCACCTGGACCAGGCTTGTGCAGCTATGACGCAGATTGCAAAATCCGGTAAAAAAGTTTTGTTTGTTGCTACCAAGAAACAAGCAAAAGAAATCGTTGCCGATCGCGTAAAAGCGGTTAACATGCCTTACGTTACTGAACGTTGGACCGGTGGTATGCTGACCAATTTCCAAACGACCCGTAAATCGATTCGTAAAATGGCCTCCATTGACAAAATGAAGACCGATGGAACCTGGGAAACACTTTCTAAAAGAGAGCGCCTTTTCAAAACCCGCCAAAGAGAGAAATTAGAGAAAAACTTCGGTTCTATCGTTGATATGACCCGTCAGCCTTCTGCTATCTTCCTCGTGGACATCTTGAAAGAAAACATCGCATTGCACGAAGCAAAGCGCCTGAACATCCCGGTATTTGCTATCGTTGATACCAATACAAACCCGCGTTTGGTGGATTTCCCAATTCCGGCAAACGACGATGCAACCAAATCAATCGCCATCCTGTTGGACCAGATTTGCAACGCAATCAAAGGTGGTTTGGAAGAAAGAAAAAACAGCAAAGACAAAGTTGCTGACAAAGAAGAAGCTGCTGAAAAAGTAGTAAGCGAAGAACAAACAAACGATTAATTCATTAAATAAACATTTTACGTCATGGCAATTACAGCTTCAGAAGTAAATAAATTACGCCAGCAAACCGGTGCGGGAATGATGGACTGCAAAAACGCACTCGTTGAGGCGAACGGCGATTTCGAAGCAGCGATCGATATCCTGCGTAAGAAAGGACAAAAAGTAGCTGCAAAAAGAGGAGATAACGAAGCAAAAGAAGGAGTTATTTTCGCGCAAACAACAGAAGACGGAACGGAAGGGGTGATTTTGACCCTCAACTGCGAAACGGACTTCGTAGCGAAAAACGAAAATTACCGCAACTTCGTTCAATCCATCGTTGACATTGCGATCCAAAATATGCCAGCTTCCATTGAGGAATTGAAAGGTCTTCCTTTTGATGAGAAACTGAGCGTCGAAGAAAAAATTACAGAACAGGTTGGTGTAATCGGTGAGAAAATCGATTTGTCCGGTTACGCAAAATTGTCTGCGCCACGTGTGGCTGCTTACAACCACCCGGGTAACCGTTTGGCTACTCTCGTTGCCCTGAGCTCTTCTTCTGCTGTTGCTGAAGATGCAGGAAAACAAGTGGCTATGCAGGTTGCAGCGATGAACCCGGTTGCCCTCAACAAAGAAGGTGTTGACGCAAGAACCATCGAAAGAGAACTTGAGATCGGTAAAGAGCTTGCAATTCAGGAAGGTAAGCCCGCTGATATGGCTGAGAAAATTTCCCAGGGAAGATTGACTAAATTCTTCCAGGAAAACACCCTCCTGAGCCAGCCTTTCGTACGTGACAACAAACTGACTGTTCAGCAATTCCTCGACTCTTCCGAGAAAGACCTGACGGTAACAGCTTTCGAAAGATTCTCTTTGGGATAGTCCGGAGACGAAATAAAATTCAAAAAAGGCCCCCGAATTTTTCGGGGGCCTTTTTTATTTGGATCAAATTGAATGCTTCATGCTTCATTCTCTTCATATAGGGCATTTGCATTATTGCCACATTTCCTTCTTATTCAAATCTTTGCATCATAAAAATCAAAGCTATGAAAAAGAAAGTGTTCAGCCTGTTGGCCTTCGTTTTTGGCCTTAACCTCGCGGCCCGCGCCCAGGAACAGGTTACCATCCAGACCGATTACAACGACCCGTATAAAAATATCTGGAATGTCGGGGCTTTTGCCGGGATCGATGTGCAGTCAAAAAGCTCGGGTGGTTTGTTTTATGGAGTTGCCGGTCGGTTCACCCTGGGTAAAATCGCAACATTTTCAGGTAACCTGGCGCTGGATCTGACGAACCAGATGAAAAACGGCGGACTGGTTTCTTATGATGAGGCTTTGTATGCCAAGCTTCCTTCCTATAAAAACATCGAGCTGCGCGGGGTATTTCATTTCCGGGACAACGAAAGCGAAAAAGACCACAAGATTGAGCTCGGTTCCGGCGGTGGTTATGAATATTCGACCAACTACACGGTAAAAACCCGCAATGTACAGGGGTTTACCGCTTCCCTGAATATGAATTCCCGGGTTTACGGACAAAACAATGCCGATTCGACTGAAATCATGGAGCTCCGAGATGTGAACGGGGCAGATCCGGGATACATCAGCGGTGCCTTCACGGGACAGGACAATATCGTGATCGGTGTTGGTTTGCACGCCGGCGAATATACCTACTTCAAAGGGAAATTTTCTTCCGTAACAACCGGTACCAAAACCCGCCGCGTGCGGAGTATGAGTAATGTGAGCATTGAATTTCTCTTTGCACCGGTGATTAAGGTGGGAGATGAAGCTTACGTAAAAAACAGCAGCGGCGCTATCGATACCTATAAAATTGAAAGCATTAGCAAGAAAAATATGGGCTTCCGGATTTCAGCCGATATTTTGCGTGGAAAACCGGGTTTGTATGCCCGCATGGAAATTGGTAAAAAACCGGGTGTTGAGTCACCGATCAAAGCTGAAAAAATGAGTAAGCTGATGACAAACGGTTACATCGCAATGGCTTTCGGGATCGGCTTCTGATCTGAATTAAATAGAGCGTTTTTTGGTTTATCCCCCGTTTTTCGGGGGATTTTTTGTTTAGACCTGTATACTTTCTGATAAAATCGCGGAAAAAGTGCGCAATATATTCATTCCTGAAGTATTAATTTTGTTAAATGTGAATAGTGGTAGAAATTTTTAAAAAAAATTAACAATTTAATTTTATTACAAATGATTTATCTATATTTACGGGCTTATTTAAGGAAAAAAGTATAATTATTAAACTGTACTTATGTTAAGAAAACTCAACTTATTAGTTTTAAGTGTCTTAATGACAGTTGTTTATGGTTTCTCCCAAACAGGTTTGGGTACCATAAAGGGTTCTGTCGTGGACGGTACAACCAACGAGCCGATCTTTGGTTGTAAAGTGCTTGTCAAGCAAGCCGGAGCTATCAAAGGCGGTGCAAACACTGACTTTGACGGAAAATTCCAGGTAAACTCCCTGACCCCGGGCGAATATGACCTCGAGGTAAGAAACGAAGGGGAAGGTTACCAGGCCAGTTTGACTACAGGCGTAATTGTTTCCGCCAACAAAATCACCTTTATGGACAATATGCCACTTGTGAAAGCGGCGTCCGTAAAAGAGGTTGAAGAGGTGAAAATCGTTGCCTACAAGGTTCCCCTCATTGATCGCGATGGTGGTGCTTCCGGTGCAACGGTGACGCGTGAGGATATCGCCCGTCTCCCTGTTCGTTCCGCTGCAGGTGTGGCAAGTACCGTAGGGGGTGTAAATGCCCAGGAAGGTAGTGGCGAGATCAGCGTACGTGGTTCACGTTCAGATGGTACTTATTTCTACATCGACGGTATTAAAGTGCGTGGTTCTTCCAACTTACCGAAGTCTGCCATTGAAGAAGTGTCCGTAATTACAGGTGGTTTGCCTGCGAACTACGGGGATGCAACCGGTGGTATCATTTCCGTAACAACGAGAGGTCCTTCCGCGAAATTCTTCGGTAGCGCCGAGGTCGTAACTTCCGGGTTCTATATTAAAGGAAAGGACGAGAACGGTTACGACGGGAAAGTGTTCGGTTTGGACAAGTACGGCTACAACCTCTTCGAAGGGATGATTTCCGGTCCGCTTTGGATGCAGAAAGACTCTACAGGTAAGAAAACCAAGCCAAGACTCGGTTTCCTGATTTCCGGTAACATCACCGATCAGCTCGACGGTCGTCCGCTCTACGGTGGTAACTGGAGAATCAAAAAGGAAGTACGTGAAGAATTGCTCGCCAACCCGATTCGCCCGGCAGCTAAAGGTGGAGGTACTTTCCACAATGCAAACTTCCTCCGTGCTGACGATTTCGAAAAAGTAGACTGGAGAATGAACGCCCGTAACACGGTTGTTTCAGCTTCCGGTAAAATCGACGTAAACACGGGGCCATCCATGAACTTAACTTTCGGTGGATCCCTCAACTACGATAAAGGAAGCGCTTATTCCTACTCCGGATCCCTGCTCAACTTTACCAACTTCGGTACAACAACTTCCCTCGACTATCGTTTGTATGGTCGTTTGACACAGCGTTTCACCAACAACCAGGAAGGTTCCAGCTCTAAAATCAAGAGTGCGTTCTAATCCCTGATGGTGGATTACTCCAAGTCAAAAGCAGAATCTTTCGACCAGAAACACCAGTTCAATATCTTCAACTACGGTCACGTAGGTACTTTTAAAACGTACCAGGAAAGAACGTACCAGCCGGTTGATTCCAACGGTGACGGTGTTCCGGAGTACTACGAACAAAATGACTTTAACGATGTATACGTAGAATATACCCCGTCAGAGACCAACTCTGCCCTGGCTGCGATCACATCCCAATACTTTAACATTTATGCCGGTAACCCGATCGGTCACTACGAAGACTTATTCCAGGTACAGCTTGGAGGAGGTCTGAGAAACGGTGATGCACCGGCTTCCGTTTACACGTTGTGGTCTAACATCGGTTCACCGTACAATGGTTTCGGAAGAACAGAAAACGATCAGTTCCGTGTAACAGGTTCCGGTTCCGTAAACATCGGCGACCACTCCCTCTCCCTCGGTTTCGAGTTTGAGAAAAGAACTGACCGTTCCTGGGGCTCAGGTTCCAACGGACCGGTAAGCATTTGGACAATCGCCCGTCAGTATGCGAACTTCCACATTACCGAGCTTGATAAAACCAAATCCCGCATGTTCTTCGAAGGTACAAGAAAATACTTCGACTACGAGCGTCTGAACACGGGTTATGCCAGCACTTCCGGTACAGGTGAGTACGGAGGACAAGGTGGTAAATTTGACGACGAGGGCAACCAGATCGTTGACAACCAGTGGTTCTTCGATTACAACCTCCGTAAAAAATTAGGCTTGGATGTTGCCGGTGAGGATTTCCTCGATATCGACAGCTACGATCCGAATATCATGCAATTGGATATGTTCTCCCCGGATGAATTGCTGAATAGTGGTGATACTTATATTTCTTACTACGGTTTCGACCACACCGGTAAGAAAGTAAAAGGTAAAACTGACATTGACAAATACTTCAACGAATTTGACGAAAACGGTAACTACAAGCGTTTTGTAGGAGCTTTCCAGCCGATCTACATTTCCGGTTACCTCATGGATAAATTTGCTTTCAACGATATCGTATTCAACGTAGGTCTCCGTTTGGACGTATTCGATGCGAACCAACCGGTACTGAAAGACAAATACCTCGTTTACGAAGCAAAAACAGTTGCCGAGGCAAAAACATTGAAAACCAATGAGCCGGGAACTTACTCCTGGGTAAACATCCCGGATGTTATCGGTGATGACTACGTAGTTTATGTAAACGATGTAGACAACCCGACAGCAATCAATGGTTTCCGTTCAGGTGACAAGTGGTACAACTCCAACGGTGTTGAAGTGGAAGATGCCCGTGTACTGAGAGGTGCAGGAGGTATCGCTCCGTGGCTCCAGGATCCGTCGCAGACCAAAGTGAGCGCGGATGCTTTCACGGATTACAAGCCGCAGTACAACTTCATGCCGCGTGTTGCTTTCTCCTTCCCGATTTCGGATGAAGCTTCCTTCTTCGCTCACTACGATATCTTGACAAAACGTCCGACTTCCGGTTTCCGTTTTGACCCGGTTGATTACCAGTTCATCCAGAACAGAAGTGATATCATCAATAACCCGGACCTGAAGCCTGAAACAACAATCGACTACGAATTAGGTTTCCAGCAGGTGTTGTCCAAGACTTCTTCCATCAAGATCTCTGCATTCTACCGCGAGCAAAGAAACAACGTACAGCTCATCAACGTATTCGAAGCTTACCCGAACTCCTACAAGACTTTTGGTAACCGTGACTTCGGTACGGTAAAAGGGATGACGATTTCTTATGACTTGCGCCGTACAGGTAACTTCCGTATGACGGCTGCCTATACGTTACAGTTTGCTGATGGTACAGGTTCCGATGCAGCTTCTGCACTCAGCCTCATTAACGCAGGTCAGCCGAACTTAAGAACAATCTTCCCGTATGATTATGATCAGCGCCACGCGTTTGCGATCACTGCTGACTACCGTTACGGGGAAGGTGAGGACTACAACGGACCAATGATCAAAGATTTCGCTGTGTTGGAAAATACCGGTTTGAACATTGTAACCAACATTTACTCCGGTTCTCCTTACTCCCGTCAGAACGCGATTACCAACGATGCTTCACTGAGCCCGCTTTCAGCAGGTTTAACAGGAACAACCAACGGTTCCCGCCTTCCGTGGCAGTATCGCCTCGACCTCCAGTTAGACAGAACATTCAACCTG
The DNA here is from genome assembly GCA_966250255.1 of uncultured Flavobacteriales bacterium. GTDB lineage: Bacteria > Bacteroidota > Bacteroidia > Flavobacteriales_D > Crocinitomicaceae > M2408. Next base: position 9,647 of record CBINGV010000107.1, read on the forward strand.
GAATTCGGGAAAGAAGACTCCAAGAAAAAAGCAGCTTACTTAAACGTATACCTGCGTGTAACCAACCTCTTCAACCAACTTAACGTACTCGGTGTTTACCGTGCTACCGGTAACTGGGATGATGATGGTTACCTCGCTGCTGCCCAGTTCCAGTCTGCGATCCAAAACCAGATTGACGAACAGTCCTTCAGAGATTACTACGCAATGAAAGTACAGAATGCATTCAATATCAGTGCGCCAAGAACAATTAGATTAGGTGTAAAATTTGATTTCTAATTTGTAATAGATTAACAAAATGAAAAACTCAAGAAAACTGATCTTTCTCCTTGCTTTTGCAGCCTTTGCAAATAGCGCGTGGGCTTATAACCACAACCCGGGGCAAGAGAAAAAAGGAACAAATTCCGGCGCCGTTGTAAACAAAGCCGGTTGTTCGCCTGCAACCGCCAAACTGAATATGAACTTCAACGATGTAAACGCATTGCTTGAAGCAGGTGGAATTTTATTCTATGACAGACCGAACAACGTTGCTGCATACGAGGTGCCGAAAGGTAGCGGTTTGACAGCGATCTTCTCCGGAGCTTTGTGGATGGGAGGTACCGACGTAAACGGTCAGCTTAAATTAGCTGCGCAGACTTTCCGTAACGGGATCGACTTCTGGACTGGTCCGTTAACGGTAACTGCCGGCTCAGGGGATTACAATCCGCTTTTCCCGGTAGGTGATAACGTAAAGAGAGACCACGGGGAAGCTAACATCAGCCCGGATCAGTGTATCGCTTACGATAAATTTTACACGGTACGTAAAGCAGAAATCATCAAATTCAATATCTGGTATGAATCCAATCTTCCTGGTGCTGAGCCGGAAGAAGAGCCGGAAGAGCCAAGTGCTGAATTGATGAACCGTTTGGCTAACTGGCCTGCACACGGTGATGTTTCCCTCGGACAGGATTTCTTCCTTGCGCCGTTCTACGACCGTGATCAAAACGGGGTGTACGATGTAGCTGCAGGTGACCACCCTTGGTACGACGACATTCTCGGCCGTGACGATATCAGCTGCGGATCCGACAGAAGGATTTCCCTCTTCGGTGACGAAACACACTGGTGGGTATTCAACGATAAAGGAAACATCCACACGGAAACAAGTGGTGATCCTATCGGTATGGAAGTACGTGCCCAGGCCTTTACGTTTACTACGGATGACGAAGTGAACCGCATGACATTCTATAACTATGAGTTGATCAACCGCGGTACACAAACTTTACAGGATACTTATTTTGCCCAGTGGGTGGATACCGATCTCGGTGGTTACAACGATGACTACGTAGGTTGTGACGTTACCCGCGGATTGGGTTACTGTTTGAACGGGGATAACCTCGATGAAGGACAGACCGGTAAGCCGGGCTACGGTGAGAACCCGCCTGCAATCGGGGTTGACTTTTTCTAAGGCCCTTACCAG
>CBINGV010000108.1:0-11038 GCA_966250255.1 uncultured Flavobacteriales bacterium
TTTGCTTTATGTATCTTTTTGATTAATGCACTGTTGCCGGTTTGTAATCCTTTTTGTCGATGATCGTTTTGGCGATGATCTCGCAAAGGATTTCGGAAGTCCCGCCACCGATCGGCCCGAGACGGCTGTCGCGGAATAAGCGGGCCATCGGGTATTCCTCCATGTAGCCGTATCCGCCCAGGATCTGGAGGCAATCGTAAATGACCTCGTCAGCAATGCGCGTGGAGTTGAGCTTGCACATGCTGGCTTCTTTCACGACATATTCACCCATGTCCAGGCGTTTGGCCGTGAGGTAATTGAAGGACTTGATCATTTCCGTATCGGCGGAGCGCTGTGCAATCTTGTGGCGCAGCACCTGGAACTGGTTAATCTCTTTGCCAAAAGCTTTGCGCTCGGACATGTACTGGATCGCGTATTCAACGGCATACTCGGAGCGGGCGTGGGCGTTGATCGCCATGACGAGGCGCTCGAGTGCAAAATGCTGCATGATGTAGAAAAAGCCCTGGCACTCATCACCCATCAGGTAGGAAGCCGGGATCCGGACATTGTCAAAAGCGATTTCAGCCGTATCGGATGCCCTCCAGCCGAGTTTATCGAGCTTGGAGGCGCTAACGCCCGGCGTGTCACGATCCACCAGGAAAATGCTGATGCCCTTGGCGCCGAGCTCCGGGTGGGTTTTGGCAGCCACAATAAGATAGTCGCTGTAAACACCGTTGGTAATAAAGGTTTTTGAACCGTTGATCACGTATGAGTCGCCTTCACGGACTGCTGTCGTGCGCATACCGGCTACGTCGGATCCCCCGAAAGGTTCCGAGATGCAGAGCGCACCGATCATATCGCCGGAAACACTGGCGGTCAGGTATTTTTGTTTCAATTCTTCGGAAGCTTCTGCTTTGAGGTGCGTCATCGCCAGGTAGGCATGGGCCCACATCGCGGCGGCAAAACCACCGGAATGGATACGCTGCAGCTCTTCCAGGAAAATAACGGTAAAAAAGAGGTCGAGGTCCATTCCTCCGTAGCTTTCCGGCTGGCGGAGCCCGAAGTAACCCATTTCACCGAATTTTTTCCAGATAAAGCGTTCGATGGTACCGGTTTTTTCCCATTTTTCAATGTGCGGCACGACTTCTTTCTGTAAAAAATCCCTGAAACCTTGTCTGAACTGATGATGTTCTTCTGTAAAAAACATGTTATACCCCTATTTAAAATTAATGCAAAAATAATCGCTTTTTTGAAATTTAAAAGGATTTCGGAAAATTTTGTTTTCCACCGCAAGGGCCGGTTAAATCAGAGTTTTTCAATGAGGAAATCAGTTCGTCTGTTCACCGAGCGTTTGTAGGGATCATCGTTCGGTAATTTCGGTTTTGTTTCTCCGAAACCTTTGGCTTTCAGGCGGGAAGCGTCAATGCCGAGTGTGATGAGGTATTTTTTTACTTCCTGGGCACGGTCTTCGGAGAGTTTCATGTTCTTGGCATCGTCGCCCACGTCGTCCGTGTGTCCCTGGATCATGATGTTAATGCCCGGGTTTTCCTCCAGGAATTTGGCAAAACGCTTGAGGATAAACTGGGATTTGGCACTCAGCTCAAAGGAATTGGTTTCAAAAAGAATGTCTTTGATCGTATAAGCTTCGCCGGCTTTGAGCGGTTTGGCGGTCAGCTCGCTGCCTTTCACCACGGTTTTCCCCGCGAGCTCTTCCTTGTTGATCAGTTTGGAATCAAAAGCATGGCCTTCTTTTTTGACGGTGATCATCACATCCTGCGGCTGGCTGGTTTTGATGATCGCGGCATATTTTCCATCGTCGCCGTTTACTTTGATTTTTTCGGTTTTACCGGAATTTTCGTAGGCAACCTCAATGCTGGCGTTCGTTACCGGGTCGCCGTCATTGTCTTTGATTTCACCTTTGATCAATGCTACGGCTTTCGGGCGCGCTTCGGCGTAAAGCTCAAACCCGTAAATGTTCCAGTTTCCACCCTGGCGGGACGAATAGTAAGCCAGTTTCCCGTCGGTTGACACAAAAAGCCCGATTTCGTCAGCTTCCGTATTGATCGGGTAACCGATGTTTTTCGGCTTGCTCCATTTGCCGTTTTCCAGGCGGGAATAAAAAATGTCTGTCCCTCCCATGCCTTTGCGCTCTTCGGAAGTCGAAGAAACAAAATAAAGCGTTTCGGAATCCTGGTGCAGGAAAGGGCTTTTGTCTTTTCCGTCGGTATTCAGTTCATCCAGCGGAACACCTTCCGACCATTCGCCTTTGGCGTTGCGGGTAGCCACAAAAATATCGTTGTCGCGGGTTGTTGGACGCATCGCGGTGTAATACAGCATGTTCCCGTCTGCTGAAAGCGATGGCTGCGCTTCCCAGCCGTCACGGGTGTTGATGCCCGGGCCCATATTTTCGAGCGGCGTCCATTCGAAATCATTTCCGCCTTTCCCGGTGCGTTTGAAGGTGGTGATATACAAATCGCAGTTGAGGTATTCCTGGGCGCCGACCATTTCCTTTTTACAGGCGCAAATGATCATTTCTTTATTGTCGACAGACATCGTGGCGGCTCCGTAGCTGGTAAAGCTGCCGTCGTTGAAGGGTTTTTTGAAAGGGCTCCCGGTATCGAAAGCTACATTCATATCCGGGCGCTGCGAAAAGGTAAATTCCTCCACAACATTCGACATGATGTCGCCGAGATTGGCGCGGTCGAGCTTGCGGGTATAAAACATCAATTCATTATCCGGTGAGATCATTGGGAAATACTCGTCGTTTTTAGAGCTGACATTGGTCACCATCTTCGGTTCGAAAGGTACTTTGGTGCCCTTCATCGCAGCGTCGTTTTCCATTTCGGAGAGGATCTCCTTCACATCTTTAACACGCTTGCTGTGATCTTCCGAAAAACGGGAAACATCTTTGTGGTCATACGCCAGGAATTCCTTGAAATAACGGATCGCTTCTTCGGTCTCTTTCTGTGAATAATTGATCACAGCGAGATAATACAAGGCATTGGAATGATAATCGTTGCAGTATTCAAGCGCCACACGGAACATTTCTTCGGCCTTAAGCATGCTTTTGTCGCCGAGCGCCGGGTTGGGTTGGGTTTCGTAATATTTCATGCCCTGCTTGTAAGCATACATACCGTATTCGTAATAGGCCATCGCATTATCGGGCGCTGCTTTGATCGCTTCATTGAAATTGATTACAGCTGTTTTTGCATCTTCGGATTTGGAGGCCGTTTCGATAAGTTTCACCACTTTTTTGGAAGGTGGCAGGCAGGATTCGTCTTCTTCCTGTAATAAGGCAGTAAAAGAGAGGGTCATAAACAAAAACAAGTAAGCGTATTTCATGGTTTGAAATTTAATGTGTCCAGGTAGAAACAAATTTTGTACCTAAAAATAAAATATAATGTAAAATAACGCTTTTTGTTACAGCCTCTTGTGTTAAAAAAATAGTTTTTTTTCACATTTCGATGTGGGTTTTCATCCGTCAGCCTATTTTGTTTAGTTTTGTGAAATAGCAGCTTAAAAAAACGAGGCAGATGAAACGCGTAGCACTGGTAGAATTCGGGGGATCGCATGACGAATGCATGCATACACAGATCCAGGCCCTGAAAACACGGGGCTGCGAAATTTTTGTCGTGACCACGCAGGAAGTGCTCGACCGCAATCCTTACTGGAAAGATTGGGTCCATGAGATCAAGATCATTGCCTTTAGCCGGAAAAAACGCGCCGATTTTGCCCTGATGATGCACCTCAACCGCTTTTTTGTAGAAAATTCCATCTCGAAAGTTGTGCTGAACACAGCGCAGGGGGGCCATGTTCGTAATTTGAGCCTCTTTGCACCGCGTAAGCTTGAGTTTTTCGGGCTGATCCATACCATCCGCAAATTCCAGGGCAGCTTTACCCAAAAACTGATCCACCGCAAAATCAAAAAATACCTCTTGCTGAGTGACGATTTACTGGCCAAAATTGCCGTTCCGAGCGGTTTGACGGTGAAAAGCTTTTACCCGGTCGTTAACCCGCATTTTGAGCTGGAAATTGAAAAAAAACCGGGTGAATGCTGGATCACGGTTGCCGGTGGGGTGGAAGAGCGCCGGAAAGACCTCGCCGGTTTTGTCCGGATGCTCGAAGGACTGGAAAACAAACAGGTAAAATTCATTTTTCTCGGTAAAAGCAAGGCAGAAAGCAGCGAATTCAAAAAACTGGAAGAAGAAGTCAGGCAGCTTGCAAAAACAGCTCAAGTGCAATTTTTCTTTGATTTTGTAGCGGCGGATTTATTCGATGCCTACCTCAAAAAAAGCGATTTCCTGCTTCCCCTGGTACACCCGGAAACCCGGAGCGCCGAACAATACATTAACAACCAGGTTTCCGGCATGTTTAACCTGGCCTATGGCTACAAAATTCCCTTGCTGCTGCATGAAGCTTATGCCGGGCTTCCCGATTTCGGGCGATCCGCTTTCTTTTACAGCGTGGATAGCTTCGCTTCGGATTTGGAAGGGGCACAGGCGGGGAGGGATACAAAAATCCGGGAAATCCGTTCCGTTGAGAAATGGGATGCGGCCTATCAGCAGGAAAATTTTTGCCGTTTCCTCGGATTGTGACTTGTTAAAAACTTGGGATAAGTTTCTGGCGGCTCAACGATAATATGCCGTATTTTTGTTGCTTTAAATCACAGAATGTTATCCTTCGATCCAAAAGAGCTGCCTGTTCCGAAAGTCCACCAATTGTTGCTGGGAGCCATCGGTCCGCGCCCGATTGCCTTTGCTTCGACGGTGAGCCCGGAGGGCGTTCCCAATTTATCGCCTTTCAGCTTTTTTAACGTGTTCAGCGCCAACCCGCCGGTGGTGATTTTTTCACCTGCCCGCAACGGTCGCACGAACACCAACAAAGATACCTATCACAACGTGAAGCAGGTGCCGGAAGTGGTGATTAACGTCGTGACCTATGACATGGTGCAGCAGATGAGCCTGAGCAGCTCGCCTTACCCGCCCGAAACGGATGAATTCATCAAGTCGGGCTTTACGCCGGTCGCTTCCGAGCTGGTGAAACCTGCCCGTGTGGCGGAATCGCCGGTACAGCTGGAATGCAAAGTGCTTGAAGTGCGCGAGCTGGGTGACCAGGGCGCAGCGGGAAACCTGGTGATCTGTGAGGTGCTCAAAATGCACATCAACGAAAACGTAATGGATGCCAACGGGCTGATTGACCAGTTTAAGATTGGCCTGGTGGCCCGGATGGGAGGAAACTGGTATTGCCATGCCAATCAAAATTCGATGTTCGAAGTGCAAAAACCACTCACAACCATCGGGATTGGTTTTGACCAGCTGCCGAAGGATATCCTGGCAAGCAAAGTACTGACCGGGAACGATCTCGGGATGCTGGCTTCGGTGGAAGCTTTGCCAAACGAAACCGACGTAAACGAATACAAGCTCCTGGAGCTGAGCGAGCTTTTTGTTTCCCTCGAAAGTGAGCCAGAAAAACTGGAACTGGCGCTGCATCAACATGCCCGGGAATTATTAACTCAAAATCAAGTGCTCGAAGCGTGGAAAACGCTGCTGGCATTCAACAATTAAAAATAGAAGTATGTTTAAATTACAAGGAACTGTAAAAGTTGTTTTTCCGACGGTACAAGTATCGGAGAAATTTTCCAAAAGAGAATTTGTGGTAACGGATAGCTCATCCATGTACCCGCAGGATATTATGTTCCAGCTGACGCAGGACAAATGTGCATTGATCGACGGTGTCAACCCGAATGACCAGGTGGAAGTTTCCTTCAACCTCCGTGGCCGCGAGTGGACAAGCCCGCAGGGAGAAGTGAAATATTTCAATACCCTCGAAGCATGGCGGATCGATAAGGTAGGCGCTATGGGCGGCGGTATGCCGGCAGGTGGGCCTTCAGCAATGAACCTCGACCCGATCTCGAGCACCAATGTTGAGCTGACGGTTGACAAAGAAGACGACGATTTACCATTTTAATGAGATAAGGACTTAATTTGTTAATGTGCTAATTAGCAGGTTAAAGTATTAGTCGATTGACACATTCAAAAAGCGGGGAGAATTTTCTTTTCCGCTTTTTTGTTTTTCGCGTAATCCGAATAAAATCAATACCTTTGGTTCAGATTCAGTGTGTGTAATTCCAGCTGGAAAAAGGCGATAGCCTCTATCTTTTTTCGGATGGTTTTCCCGACCAGTTTGGCGGGCCGAAAGGCAAAAAGTTCAAATACTAAGCCCTCGAGGAGCTCTTGCTGGAGCAGCTTTCCCGTCCGATGACGGAGCAGAAGCAGGCACTTGAAGCAGTTTTCCTTTCCTGGAAAGGCGAGTTGGAACAAACGGATGATGTTTGTTTGGTGGACATTAAGATTTGATGTTTAAGGCTCAAATCGATAATGGGATCAATTTCCAACGTTTTGCATTATATTTCGTTCCCTTAGTTAAACGCATTCACGATGTACAAAATACCAGCCGCTTGTTTGTTCCTGACTTTGATTTTACTGGCTTGCAAAAAAGATAAAAACGAAATCTTCTATCAAACGTATGAGCCTGCGCTTTATCTTCACCTGCCGGAGGATTCCATCATTTTGATCGATCTCAACCAGGACGGTACCAATGATTTGAAATTCAAGGCCGATTCCTGGTCTTACTGTGGCTCAAGTTATCCCAATTGTAATCATTCCTTTAAAATGACTGTCGGCAGCCTGCACGATGACCTCCTGATCGCCCATGATAAGGAGAAGGAACATTATTGCAAAAAATACAACAGCGGGGATAAAATAAACCGCCGTTCGGAATATGATGACCTTTCCACCTTATATGCCGATGTGTCTCCAAGCCCGCAAAATGCATTTTCCGAGACCTTCACCGATTTCATGGGGGAGGCCTACATTGGTTTTCAATGGAAAAAACACTATTACGGTTGGGTTAAAATCAGGTGCCAGGTAGGGAGTAATCATCCGCTCGAAGTCCTGGGATACGCTTATTCGAAAAATCCCAACAAAGCCATCCGGGCGGGCGAATAAGACTGATCAGGGCGCCTGCCGCCTCCGCAAGCTCTGGCGCCACCGGGCTGTCACTACTCGCTCTTTATAAAGGAGCTCAAACAAGCCGTTCCATCCCTGGCGCGGAAGAAAACGGGATAAAAACCTGTTTACGAGTTGCATTTATGGTTTTTTCTGCTTAGATTTAAGTAACTTTTATATGTAAACCTGAAAAGAAATGAGTAAAACCATTAACCTGACCGATGATCATGTGATCAGTAAAATCTATTTGGTACGAGGCAAAAAAATTATGCTAGACAGCGACCTGGCGGTGATGTATGGCGTCGAAACCAAGAACCTGAAGCGACAGGTAAAGCGAAATCTGGCCCGTTTCCCCGCGGATTTTATGTTTGAATTAAGCCTCGAAGAGCTCTACAACTTGAGGTGCCAAAATGTCACCTCAAGTTCAGATTGGGGAGGAACACGTTATGCGCCGATGGCCTTTACGGAGCAAGGCGTGGCCATGCTTTCAAGCGTGTTGAACAGCGAAACGGCAATTGAAGTCAATATCCATATTATCCGGATTTTCACCCGGATTCGCGAAGCTTTGCTTTCTAATAAGGAAATCCTGGAGAAGCTGGAGCGGATTGAACAGCGCTTATTGAAGCAGGAGGTGAAAAACAACCGGCAGGATCATGAAATCGACCAGGTGTTTAAAGCTTTGAAACAATTAGTCCAGGCTCCGGAACCGGACCGAAAACAAGTGGGGTACAAAGCAGCCGGGAATTAAGCTTCGAGCTTGAACTCAGAGGTTTTGTGGAAAGTAAGATCGGGATAATCCTGTTCGGCCATTTGGAGCAGGAAGGGGGTTTCGGCCAGGAAAACATAATTGTCATCCTTGTCCTTGGCAATGTTCCCCATTTTGGCTTGTAAAAACTGGCTGAGCTGTGTCGGGTTATCGGTGGTAATCCAGCAGGCTTTGAAATAATTTTTGGGTACAAAGCGGCAGGAAGCACCATATTCGTGTTCCAGGCGGTGGGCGATCACCTCAAACTGGAGCTGGCCGACTGTGCCGACAATTTTCCGGTTTCCGGGCTGCTGGATAAACATTTGGGCAACGCCTTCATCCGTCAGCTGGCGGATTCCCTTTTCAAGTTGTTTCGATTTCATCGGGTCGAGGTTTTCGAGTTCCTGGAAAATCTCAGGCGAGAAGCTTGGAATGCCTTTAAACATCATTTTTTCACCTTCTGTGAGCGTATCGCCGATTTTGAAGTTACCGGTATCGTACAAGCCGATGACATCGCCCGGGAACGCTTCGTCGATCACGCTTTTATCCTGCGCCATGAAGGAAGTCGGGTTCGGGAATTTGAATTTTTTGTCCAGGCGCACATGCTGGTAAAAAGTGTTGCGCTCGAATTTCCCGGACACAATGCGCAAAAAGGCAATGCGGTCGCGGTGTTTCGGATCAAGGTTCGCATGGATTTTGAACACAAAACCCGAAAACTTGTTGTCGTCAGGCGCTACGAAACGCGTATCGCTTTCCCGGCCCACCGGTGACGGCGAAATGCGGATAAAAGTATCCAGCAATTCCTGTACACCGAAATTATTGACCGCAGAACCGAAGAAAACCGGAGCAACTTCGGCGCTGAGGTAACGTTCGCGTTCAAAAGGATCATAAACACCCTCGATCATTTCCAGTTCTTCACGCAGCTCGGCAGCGGGCGCTTCGCCTACAAGTTCATCCAGCTCCGGGGAACCAATGTCCGAAATGGAAACAATGTCACGCGAAATTTTGGTTTTGTTGGCCTGGAACAGGTTGATGTTCTCATCGTAAATATTGTAAACGCCTTTGAAACGGTCACCCATGCCGATCGGCCAGGTGAGGGGGCGTACTTTGATGTCGAGTTTTTCTTCGAGCTCATCCAGCAGGGTGAAAGCATCTTTTCCGTCGCGGTCCATTTTATTGACGAAAATGATCACCGGCGTGTTACGCATGCGGCACACTTCCATGAGTTTTTCGGTTTGCTCCTCCACACCGTTTGCGCAGTCGATCACCAGGATCACGCTATCCACTGCTGTCAGTGTGCGGTAGGTGTCTTCCGCGAAATCCTTGTGGCCGGGCGTATCGAGAATATTTACCTGTTTTCCGCCGTATTCGAAGGCCATGACGGAGGTAGCAACGGAAATACCGCGCTGTTTTTCGATTTCCATGAAGTCGGAAGTAGCCGATTTTTTGATCTTGTTGTTTTTTACAGCGCCCGCTGTCTGGATGGCGCCACCGAAAAGCAGGAGCTTTTCCGTCAGGGTGGTTTTACCGGCATCCGGGTGGGCAATGATCCCAAATGTTCTACGTTTTTCGATGGCTTCCGCGTTCTTCATGACTCCAAAATGTGCGCAAAGATAAGCATTCTATCACAATGGAGTGATGAGTTCGGAATGATGAACGATGAATTTGTTCAGGAATCGCCCGAAAACAGTATTGGAATTAACGGATCCTTCTTAATTACTCCCCGGACTTCTTGCTGAAGATCTCGAGAAATTTGCGGAGCAGATCGTAATAAAGCGCAATAACGGAAAGTACAATAATCACCCAGATCACGCCCATGTTGGCCCAGAAAGTGTCAATTTTCGCGCCCATGATAAATTTGGACGGGGCATAAAACTGCGCATCGAGGAAACGTTCGTTTTTCGGGTGCAGGTAAATCGGGTCGTCTTTCTGAAAGAATTCATTGTCGGACTCAACGATCTTGGACATCTCCACCCGGTTGGTCACCAGGTCATGGAGGCTTTCGTTTTCGTAATCTTCCTTGTATTGCTTGTATTTTTTCTCGCCGATCTTCTTGGTGATGTCATCTATTTTGTTGGTACTCTTGTTGTAAGTCGTATTGTACTGTTTTTTGATGACATCCAGGAAATCTTCAATACGCACTTTCACATCGCTCACATTTTTGTAAGAGCTTGCTTTTTCCAGCCCGGAAATACAATCTTTGCAATTGAGGTTGCCCCAATTGGCATCTTCTTTCTTGATTTCATTGATCAAGGTTTTCTTTGCCTCTTTGAAATCTTTTTTGGAAGTTTGTTTGCCGGCCAGGATTTCGAGCTTGTTTTTCACTTCCGGGATCCAGTAATCGCGTTTCCAGCCACTCTGGCTCTTTTCAACCTGGTATTTGTACGTTTTTTTCTGAAATTCATTGTCCTTGGCTTGGGCCACGATCAGGGCTTCGTAAGCCCAGCGCGATACCATGACATTCCCGATGAAGGGCACTTCATTGACCTTTGAAAAGAAAGGGTGCAGTTTTTCAAATTTTACGATAACCCCGCTGAAAAGCAGCTGCGGGATAATCAGCAAAGGAACGGTGATGTAAATTACCTTGGCGGAATTGAAGGCCGAAGAAATGTTAAGTCCCATGACATTCGCCACGCAGGACGTACTGAAGAGGATGAACCAGTATTCGAGCCACATGCCTTTGATTTCGAGGATGTAATTGCCGATAACAACAAAGAGGATCGACTGGATGGCGGAAATGATGAACATAATCGCCAGCTTGGAGAAAATGTAGCTGCGGCGGGACAAGTTCAGGAAAGATTCACGCTTGAGGATCTTTTTGTCTTTGATGATCTCTTCGGCGGCTACGGTCAAACCGAGGAAAAGGGAAACAACCACGGCAATAAAGAGGTATTGCGGGATATTGATGTTCTCGTAGAAGATGTATTCGGAATCCGTTTCCTTGTCATTGAAATATTTCACAAAAAACGCCAGGATCATTGCCAATACAGGCGCTTCAAGCATGTTGATAATCATGTATTGGCGGTTGGCCAGCTTGCTCAGGATGTCGCGGAAGAAGAAGACCTTGAATTGCTTGAATTTATTCGGGATCCGGGCATTTCCTTTTGGAACTTCGGTTTTAATTTCTTCCACCGTATTTTGCTTGTGCTCGCCTTTGAGGAATTTCTCGTTCCATTCTTCCGGTGAAATCTTGCGGTACTTGGTGAGGTTTCCGTATTCGTCAACGACCTTGGATTCAATGATGTTAAAAATCTGCTCCGGGTTCACGTTACCGCAGGTGTAACACTCGCGCTCGGTGGCGTTGACA
>CBINGV010000109.1:0-11028 GCA_966250255.1 uncultured Flavobacteriales bacterium
ATTATAAATTCCCTCTGTCAGGTCAAGACCACACTCACAATTCGGTTTCCAGTCTTCGGAATACTCGACCGCACCGGCATTGATGATTTTCCAGCTGTGCGGATCTTCCCCGGGGGCAATGTTAAAGTGACTGCTGCTGATTTCCGACAAAGGTTCAAGCGTTGAAGGATCAAGCAGCGGATTTTTCATCAGGGTCAGGCTCATAATGCCTGCTGCCTGCATGTTGCGGTGCCCTGAGCGAAACAACTGGAAGAAAGCATGTGAGCCCAAATCCGTTATATCCTCGCCGCTCTCATCCATGATCTTGAAACCGGCACCTGAAACACTATGTACCCAGCCCTTTTGATAAGAGCCATCATTGAGCAGGTAGATTTCATCCCCGTTTATCAGGAAATCCGAGGCCTGGTATGACCCTACATCAACGAGGCTGCACAAATCTCCTGTTTGTTCGAGGTAAGCCGACATTCCCAGGTTATGCGAAGCAGGTCCCATTCCCGGATAGGCCCAGTGCGCCGGGTAATTCAAGCTGTAATATTTGTCATTGAATTCATCCACCGTTTCGGTCAGCAAAACTTCGCCTGTCAACTCATCCCAGGCCAGGTTGCGCGTCGAAACCGAGGCACCGGCATCATAGGCAATCGTTTCTTTCAGTATACCAAAAGTGTGAATTACTTTTGTTGTACTTGCGCTGTGGAAACGGTCCCGTGAGAAGGAAAAGTCAGGAATGAGGAAAGGACAGATACCCGGGAAAATACCGATTACAAAGCCGGCCAGGTTACCATTTACACCGCCCGTGATGGTATTGGTCTTGTTTTCCCTGAAATCATGTACGACATCGTATTCCACGCCGAGCACCTGTTCGGAAATCTGGCCGGTAGGCGAAATTACCTTGACCCGGTTGTTCAGTCGCCCGGCTGAGGCATTCCCCAAGTCTGAAGTACTGGTTGGGTCGGCGGCGCTATAGCCATCATAGAGGTAATCCACGCCCGAAATAAAATCGCTTTGTCCTTCCGCATAGACACGCTGGGATTTTTGTTTCCCGTTCATGTCATTCAGGTGGATTGAATAGCCCTGCGAAACCGACAGCTCTTTCAGCTGATAAGCTTTCAGCAAACCTGTCAGCAAATTCTGTTTATCTTCATAAATTTCCGGGTCGGTTTGATCTACGAGGGTCGGATAATCCCTGGAAGTATAGAATTCCGTGACAACCGAGCCTGTTTTATGTTGTTTTTTGAGTTCAAAACCCGAACCCGGTCCGGTGCCTGCCTGCCGGCTGGTCACTTTTACCCGGGAGTAAGTCACGGTCGGTGAAGGGAAGAAGCATTCTCCCAGGGGCTTCTCGATATAATTTTCCTCATCCGGTGCCAGCAAGCGGTTTTCATACGAGTAAATCGGTTCCACAAAAGGATTTTCCTTGGAACCTGCCGGCTCGTAAGTTGCCACTCCGCTTGATTTGGAAGCGGGGTCATCCGTTAAGGTATACTGGTACTTCTGACCGTAGCGCATCGTTTGATAACTGCCGTTGTTCATATCCGACCAGGCATCGTCCATGATCACTTCTTTTACCCGGCAGCCGCCTCCCAGCTTTTTACCGCTTGGATCACCCAGCCTGATCCAGGATTTTTGAGGCATGAAACGGCGGCCAATCAATTTATTGCGCAAAACGGCATTGGGCCCGAGAGCAAATTCCCGGAGGTTATTGATGAGCTCCGGAAGCAACAAGTATTGCAGGATTTTTTCCGGGTCCAGTTCTTCTTCATCTTCCACGCCCATACCCAACACCTGTTTGCTCAGGTATTTCCGGCCAAAGTTCCAGGACGCTTTTGAAATGGGGTTTACCTGCTCATTCGGGGTAATGCGGCCTTCTTTATCCACCGTTTCGACCGGGATACTGGCGTATTTAATCCCGCCGATTTCCTCGAATTCACCCATGATCGCATCATCCATCACACAATAACCGGTCACAAAATCAAAATCATGGGAATTGGCCGAAGCTTCAGGATCACCTCCTTCTTTGCTCATGTTCACCAGGAAGCGGAAGTACAAGAGCTTATCCCTGACCTTTCGAATGCATTTATCGTAAAACTCTGTATAATTGTCTATGTCATCCGGAACCTGCACAACGAGGAAGCGATTGACTTTATCCGAACCGTTCTGAAGATCATACAGGGTAGTATTTTCAATACTTTCGGACGTAATTTCCGCCTGGTCCGATGCCGCGATCACTTTAAACATCCGCATGGCATCCCGGTCCTGTACATAGGCATAATCGTCCGATTCATAGTCAATTTCAATTTTTCCGCCGGAGGGCAGGTCGACCTGGCTTAGCGACCAGGCGGCAGTGCTTTGATCCGCACTCGTCTTATCCTGGTTTACGTAAGGAAACTCCGAATTGGTAGGGGCCGAACTATTCGTTTCTCCCCCCGAAACATTAGTCAGGTTGCCCCACATGTCGTAGGTTTTGATGTTATAGTCCGGATTGAAACCGTAGGTAAATGAATACGCATTGTATTTACCCATTTTGGAGTTCCGGTAAGTAAAATAGACTTTCCTGAGGGTCAGTTTGCCATTTCCGTTTACATTGTTGTCAATCCCGTCACACAAGGAATAATCATATTCGAAATGAGCGGTTTTGATGGGCGTGGCATCTTCCCCGTTAGCTTTGTAATCGGCCAGGGTATACAGGTCAATCCGGTCAATTTTTTTCAGGATCTGGGAAGTCTCATCTGACATTCCACCGTTTTCCCCGATGACACCGCGTGCGTCGTCCCTGTCGGAATAAGTAATGATGGCAACATGGGTTTTGGTTTCGATCTTTTCGAGGTAAATGATCTCTTTTTCACCATACACATAGCTGGCCTGGTCATCAAAAGGATTGGATTTCAAACCTTCGTTATAATTGGCTTCATGATCTTTATAAGGAACCCGCCAGCGGTAAGCTGCCCCTGAATTCCGGAAATAGGTGAATTTGGTATAGCTTCCAAAATCGTCTTCTGTAGGGCCATTTCCTGAACGGTCCTGGTAATCAGCCGAAAGTACATTGGTAAGCAAGTAGGTATGTACATAGGCTGGTGTTGTGATCCGGTTAAAATAATGATCTGTTTTTGAAACGGAATTGTTAATGGAAGCATCATTATCGGCATAGCTGATCAAACCGTTAGCGGCTGTTCCCCGAATCGCAAAAGTTGCTTCTTTTTTCAGGGAGTTGTATACCGGCAAACCATAAATATAACGGGCACCGTCATTCCGGGTAACTTGAATTTCAGCCGTATGGTGGTTTTTTGAAGCGTCATTGATAGCTATCGCCCCATCTTCCCATTCATTCACCGAACGCATCAATGGCCCATAACCGACTCCCCGCATCACTTGCTCTTTGGAAAGCTGTGCAACAGATTGGTTACGCAGCTGGCGCTTGCTTCGTTGTATACTCTCCTGGATCCCAATTTCGCTGCTGGAGTTCACCCCCGTTTTTTTGCTGAATTTGGTGGTCTCACGGCGGTTGAATTTACCTCCTGCAAACCCGAACCTGATCGGGGAATAAGCTCCGAGTTTAGCCTCAAAAATACTTCCCAATTCCTTGTCGCGTGAAAGGTCACCAGGACTTTTGTAGTATACCCTTTCGTTGGCAGGGTTATCCGAACCCTGACTTTTGAAATAATATAGTACGTCATTGTTGTCCTCCCAGACACCGGAGCTACTTTTTACCTGGGTTACTTCCGCATCTACCCCGAGGTGAAAGGCGTTCCCGGAGCCAAATTCAGCACCGGCAGAAGCCGATGTAGAGCCATCAACAACCTCGGGATCATAAATGTATCCTACCTGTGAACGATAAGGCCGGAACATTCCACTGATCCCTTGTCCCTGGATGGAATAAATGTCATAGGTATAATTGGTAACAGGCAGGTTGGTACTGTTCGCCGTAAAATTCCCGTCTTTTTCCCGGTTAAAATCGAGCACAGAGGTCTTAGACGCAAACTCCGTATGTTTATAGCCATAAGCCGGCGAGGTTTTATCATCCTCACCATCCCGAATGTTTTGAATCGTGGCGTAGCCCGTTATACGTGCCTGGCCTTCCAATCCAAAAAACTCGGCCCCGAAACCTGCGTTGAAGGTATAGCTTTGGGTATACATCCCCACCCGCTTGGAGGGTGTATAACTGGTATTGATAAAACTTACTGTAGAGCCTGAAGTTGCCCCGGCCCTCAACGTTTTTTTACCCGTTTTGACTTCAATTGAGCCGTCGTCCAAGGTACGCTCCTTTACAGTAGTTTCCGTTATTTTGGACGTAAAGTTGAGCGTTTGCGAGGTGAGGCCCTGGCGGGAATTCATGGAAAGGCCATAGGCAAGGCCCAGGTATTTGGACCTGTTTTCAATCGTCTTATATTTTGCATGAATGGAAGCTTTCGGAGAGACATTTAAACCGTCCGGACCGGACTGGGCGCTGAAGCCCACCGAAGCATTTTCATGAATCTCAAAATTGGCATTGATACTTGGTGAAAGCGAGAGGCCATCGTAATTGTTGTAAGTTACATTCAGCCCATGAGTTAAATTACCCCCAAGCTCAACCGTATCACCATCTTTCCCAAAAAGTGCTGGTGTAAATTGCAGGTTAACCCCTACCGTAACATTGGCTTTGGTATGGTTTTCGTATTGGATCCCGTCTCCTTTAAAATCATCCGGTAAGCCCCTGACCTCGCGGTTGATCTGCCCGACAGACAGGTTCCAGCCCAGGCCTACCCAAGTGGCTTCCTGGTCCATGCTTACACCGGAGTTGTAAGCCAGGTTCAAGGGATAACCGCCTACATCCATTAAAGGAATGTTATAGTTCATATCCCCGCTCGAAAGGTCAACCATATCGGATGTTCCGACAGGCGTAAAGGAATTAAATTCCGGTTGGGAAGGCCCTTCCGTGAGGGACATTAATTGTAAGGGAAGCAGGATCTCAAACAAGATGTTGAAGATCAAAACGGAGGCTACGCCCTTAAACGACCAGTGATTTCTAATTTTCTGTATCATAATACCTGTTTTTCTAAGTACTCTTTATGTTCAAAAGTATATTTCAGGATCCCGGCCCCCAGGAGCTTGTCGTGAAATACCAGTTTAAATTCTTTCTTAGGGTCAATGTTTTTGAAGTAGCACAAGACCCTTTTGCGGGAAGAGAGATTGAATTCTCTTTCGAAATGGGTGCCCGTTGGTGTGAAAATCTTTCCTTCCTGTTCCACATGCATATCACTTTCAATCCGGAAGGAGAGGTATTCGATGGCTTTTTCATAGTCCAGCGCACATTGTTTCAACTTCAAAACATCCGCCACCGATTGTTTCCGGGAAGAAAACTCCAGTAAAATGACCGACTCGGTTTCGAGGTCTTTTTTATCATTTTCGGCTACTTTTTCCTTTTTCCGGGCCAAAAACTCCAGGGCCGGTAAAAATTTAGCGATATAACTGACTTCACCGAAACGGTGGATCACCTGTGACTGCATTTCCGATTCATATTTCCATACCGGGTCGGGAGCCTCCTGTTCAAATGCTTCGGAAAAATTATCTTTTGCCGCATGCTCCTCCGGGCCCTCATTTTTACACGACCCCAGGAATAACAGGAGTAAGATCACATATGCACTATACTTATTCATCGTTGTATTTTTTATTGATGTATTTAATCAACTCCTTTGTAATATCACAGGTCGAATCCACATACATGACATTTCCCTTTCCGTCCGTACCAAGTATGAACGAATAGTTGTTCTCTTTGCCATAAGAACTCACATAGCTGTTGAGCCGGTTATATACGATGCCTGTATATTCGGATGACTTTGCCTCAAGTTCTTCCGAGAGTTTTTGCTGCAACAGGGCATAATCCTTCTTCAGGACATCCGCCTGGAGCTGATTCCCCGGGGTTTTTGATTTGGAATCAATTTCAGAAGACAAAGCGTTAAGTTCAGCTTTGAATTTTTCCTGGTCTAAAAGCAACAGGGAATCGTATTCTTTTTTCAGTTCAAATTCTTCAAAAACTTTAAAATTGTCCATGAAAACAATCTTTTGCTCTTTGGTTTCTGCGCCACAAGCCGCCAGGCCCAGCAGAAGTGCAATAAATGCACAGGTGTAAATCCAGTTATTTTTCATCGTTATTTAGTAAAGCGTAAGTAAAAAGATTCGTTTTTTTCATTCCGGACTTCCAGTATATAGGTCCCGTTCGCCAGGGAGGTAATGTCCAGTTCTTTGCGGTTATCCCCATACCCGGCGCTCAATGGCTGAGAGGAGTTGTCCAGTACTTTTTCGTTATTTACAGTATTAAAAACTGCATAATCCAGGTTGCTGTCCGAATCCAGGTATTCTTCGTAAAAAGAAAAATAGAAGGTATTATTGAAGGCCTGGTACCTCACACCGGTAAGCACTTTTTCTACCTGCGGGTAAATCACATTCGGCATACAGAATGAAAGCAGGATGTCCTTAAAACCATTGTTCAATTTTGAGTTAACTGCTTTAAAATTCAGAACTTCAGCCCGGCTAAAAGGCAGTTCGGGTGACAGCGCCGTAGAATTGATAAAGAAACGGATGGTACTCGTTTTGATTTCAGCCGTTACGGAAATCCCCGTTTCAAAGGACTGGCTGAAGCGCAAGGTATCGTCCGCATAATAGTTGAACACGAAGTGGCTGCCCAATGGAGATGAATAAATCAGGACATAGGTATCGCCCGGAACCGATGAGCTGGTATCTGAGCTAAAAGAAAAATAGCTCCTGTTATTTTTACCGGAATTAACCGGGGTAAAAGTCACCCAACCCGTATTGTTAGATCTCACTTTATTGACAGATAAAGCAGAAGCTAAAACAGCGGAAGAGGACGCATTTTTCAGCAGTGAATAACTATTTGGACTTGAAGTGTAGTTATTTACATAATCAAATTCCGCCTTAATTCCTACTGTAAATAATTCACAAAAAGGAAGAAGGGTATCAATTTCCCCATGAATATAATAGCTTCCGTTTGGAATTTCAAGCGTGTCATAGGTCCCGCTTACCGCTACGCCGCTCAAGATATCCAAACCGGTAAGCATATCCGTCACCGCATAATCATACGAGCCCGGGAAAGGCGTTCCGGATGGAACGGTGAGCCTGAACTTTACGAAATGGGAATCATCCGAGCAGCTTTCGTGGGTCACGGTTTTCTCAAATTTGAAGGGTTTATTTTTGACCGCTTTTACTTCTATTGGCATCTTGAGCAACAAACGGGCTTTGAGCAGGTAAGAGCTCCCACCGGAAATGGTTTGGTTTTGCCGGTTTACCCCGTTGATTTTGTAGCGCAGGGTTGTCCCGAATTTTTCAAGGGACAGGACGTAGGTCGGGCGCACTTCAAAGACCTTGCACGAGATGCGGGTACCGTTGTCAATGAACCACACCTTTTTCTGGGATTCGATGATCTGGAAGCCATATTTGATCACATTTTTGGTGCTGTCATAATCTTCGTAGCCAAAATAAGTTGTGTCGGCCACATTTCGCAGGGAAATTACCCGGAAATCAATGTTATCCGACCCCGTTTCGCTGTCGATAAAATGGGAAAGATCCGTTTTATTGCTGCTGGAAGTTGTCGTAAACAGGCTGCCTTCCTGGGCGACATTGGTGTTGTTGAAGCGGAAAAGCGGCTGCGTCACCTCGATTTGCTCGGAAAGAATCATCAGGCCTGTATAATCGTAAACCATTACGTAGTAATTAACTCCCAAAGGGACTTCCTGGAATTCATGCTGTTCCAGCAGGGAAAGCCGGTTTTCAGTATAGCCGTTAATGGAATCTTCGATCAATTGCAAGCTGTCTCCTTCAAAAAAGGTCAGGCTGTCCAGGGTCCCGCCAAAAATGGAATCTCTCACCAAACCGTAAATCGTGTGAAGCGGTGAAACCGGTGCCGTGGAAAGGTAATAGTGGAAAGGTCCCGGATCGGAAATCAACTCTTCGATGTTTACCTTAACACTGGCCACGAGCCGCGTGGTATCCCAGCTTTGCACCACCGGGTCGATTGTGCGCTTATAGGCCACAATTTCGCTCATGTATGCCGTATCTTTGAGCAAAGCCCCCAGCTTCATGCTGCCGCTGATCACATCGGTAAATTCATAGATCAGGTTGCCGTTGATGTACCAGGAAAGTAATTTTCCTTTGCGTTTGAGTAAAATAACATCGTGTTCGTAGTATTTGGTGGTAAAGACCACGCTTCCCTGGAAAATGACCTGGATCTGGTTGTCTTTGAGGAGCATGAAACCCGCTTCGAGCTGGCTGAACTGCGTAAAGCCGGAAGTGAGGTAAGTGACCCCGACGCCGCGCGTGACCTGCTGCAAATCGGCTACTTTCTGGATCCAGAACTGGTCGTTCTGCCCGATGGAGGTAGTGGAAAGCGCCGAGCCCCAGCCGCTGCTGCTTGTCCGGCTCAGGGTGGTAGAATCCTGCTGCGAGGTACTGAAACTGCCCCAGGTGACATCTTCGCCTACCAGGTATTTGTAATTGTAGGTGACATTCAGTGAATCCGTAATGGCCAGGTCATGGACTCCTTCGCAAAGCGCCTTGGTATTAGGCGCCGTGTCAGGGTAAACAAAGCTTTCGGCATCTTCCCAGGAATAATCAAAAGGGGCATAACCGCCGCCGATGTTCATTTCAGCCGTGTTGTTGATGTGGTCCAGGAAGGGGTTCACGGCGAGTAAACGCTTGGTGGTGAAGGAGACCCGGACATTGTTGAAATCGGCGCCGGCAGAAGTAAGTTCGGCTTTCAGCATCAGGTTTTCGGTGGTGTCCACATGTACCCGAAGCACTTCCGTACCGGCCTTGTAGAAAAAGATACTGTCGTAATCCCGCTTCACCTTGAATTCCTGGTTATTCAGGTAAGACATGGTGACAACGGTGTCGGCTGTAAAAGCCCGGACCTGTCCCGGCGAATAGAAGGAAAAGCCATAATCCACCATATTGCTTGAAGCGCTGAAGGCAGAAAGCATGACGGAAAAGCCGAGCTTTTTTACCTGCGTGCTGTCGTTGGGCGTGTAGCTGAGATAACCGTTGTTGGAAACGCGCTGCGTCGCTGTGAGGCCAAAGGAAACATTGACCGAAGTGGCGCTGGCTGTACCGCTTGCCCCGCTTTGACGCTCCAGGTTGGGCGGGGCAAAATCCGCTTTGTAGAGATTTTCCCAAACCACCGGGTAAGTCGTTTGTGCGCAAAGATGATCCAGCATCAGGCTGATCGCCGTGACCAGCAACAGAAGATATACGTTCTTTTTCATGAATACGGTTAATTTAAGGTGTGTGTTTCCCATTCTCCATCGCGCTTGATGTAGAGCAGGCAGTGGTAGATCCCTGCATCGAAAAGTCCCAGCCCAAAATGGAAATGTTCCGCCGTGTGGTTAAAGGATGAAAAGCCCGACACATCACCATCGCTGACCGAATAGGCAAACTCGGAGATCAAAAGCGTGTCGGAAGCCCTTTTTTCGAATAGAATGATTTGAATACTGTCCAGGTCAGGGTCATCGCTGACGGAAACCGAAAGCGAAAGCCGGTTGGCAGACAAGGTGTCTCTCGTTAGAAGAGCCGGGGATTGTGAATACAGCAAGCCGCAGATAAGCACGGCCAACAGCGTGATTAGCATCTTTTTCATGTGATAGTGAACTTATGGTTAGCGTCTGCGTGGGACAGACGTCATTAACAAATTTAACGCTTTTTTATTTCCAATATTACCCACACTTTTGTGCAAAAGGCTGATTGGTATTGTTAAATCCTTGTCATTTAAACATTTAACTAAATGTTAAATTTTAAAAACGCGTGTTTATACGTATTAAAAAGCGTATTTTTACTTGTGATTGGTTTAAGCTTTTTTGGGTATTTTTTTTCAGTTTTTTACATTTGTGGTACTTGTTTGCAAGCCGGGATCGTTACTTATATCGTGGTTTTCCCGCCTGCTTTACAAAATTAAGACCGGCAGCACGTAATCTATTTACGTTTTAAAAAGCTTATTTGATATTTTTAGGTAAAAGCTTATTTGAGCGGAAAGGAATCGAGGCTCTTTTGCAAGGAATCCATTTCTTTCATTTCCCGGTCGATCTTTTCCTGCATATCGCTCAGGTTCTGCCTCAGCTCATCCATTTTGTCCCGGATTTGCTTTTCCTGTTTGTCCTGCTCGCTTTCAACGGTCCCCATACAGGAAAAAAGCAGCAGGGAAAGGCTGCATATTGCGGTGATGCTTTTCATTTTTTTCATTGAATTTCTGTTGACTGGAATTTACCGTTTTTGAGATCGCCGTAAATGCTGAGCATAATTTCGTAATCGTCCTTCACCCAATTGCCGGTTGACGCACCGCGGTAGCTGCTGTTTGACAGGTACCGGGTAAAGAGTTCATGGGCTTTGAGCGCTTCGCCTTCATTAAAATAGCTTTCTTTCCAGGTTTGGGGAATCAGGGCAAAATCGTGTGCTCCGATGCCACCGTTGTAAATTTTGACGATGCCCATGGAAAATTCAAAGGAAATGACTTCCTGGTTGCGCTCATACGAGCTTTTGAGGATGTAGGTCATGTGAGCAAGGTAATTCCCCAGGCGCTCCAGGATTTGTGCTTCGCTTTCGGAAGCCGTGGCCTTGATCCGCCACTTGTTGTGGCTGCTATAAAAAGGATCTTCTTTGAAATCCTTAAGCAGATCGGCATATTTGACAAAGCTCAGCTGCTGTTTTCCGCCGGTGGTTGCCATGGTCATGCTTTCTTTTTGGTCCACCGCTTTTTGTACTTCGATGACGCGGTCTTCTTTTTTGTTATCGTAAACCAGGCGAATGTTGATGCCTTCTTCGTTCCACTGCCAGGTTCCGGAAATGTATCCGCCGTTACCATTGATCTGGGTGAAGGTATTGTCGGGGAAGAAGGAAAAAACCATCCCTTCTTTAAGCAGTTCCTTATCTTTTGCCGATTGCAGCAATTTATCCCCACCGGCCTCAGCAGAACTCTCTCCACTGATATCGGATAAGCGCCAGACGCCAAAAATGGCTTTGCCGTCACTTACGGTGGAATTACAGGCTGAAAAC
>CBINGV010000110.1:0-11018 GCA_966250255.1 uncultured Flavobacteriales bacterium
CTGAGCGCCTGGCTAAAAAATACCGGGACGAAGGCAAAAATGCTGCCGTGCTCGGGAAATTCAATGAGCTCTACCTCGTAAGCTACGAAGCTTATGCCACCCGCGAAGAAGCCGACGCAGCGCTGAAAAGCTCGGGAGTAAAAGGCTGGGTGTTCAAATACCCGAAATAGTATTCACCGTCAAACGAAAACTATGGATAAAGTGACAGACATGCGACGCACGAAGCAATGGCTCCTGTTCAGCCTCGTGGCCGGTATCCTGGCCTCCTGTTCCGGGAAAAGCGGCGAAGACAACAGCAATGCCAGCGATCCCTTCCGTAAAAACCTCTTTAATCCCTTTTACCTGGATCAGCTTTTCAGTACACCCAATACCTATGGTTCCATCTGGATCAGTTCCCACCTGCGCCAGCTGGATGTGGACAAAGTCTCCGTCATTCTCAAAGGCGGAAACAATCCTGATAATGTGCTCGAAAAATATGTCTATACCTTCAATGCCAAAGGCCAGAATGACACCTTCCAGTATTATTTTTTCAATACCTCCCAGGATGTGCTCAATGAAACCTACCTGAGTTACGGAAAAAAAGGCGTGAGCAAAATCGACATCATTAAATATTACGGGGTAGGCAACCTGCCGCCTGTAAAAGTATACGAAGACGACAGCAAAACGGTCCTGTACCGTTCCAAGTCCAATGGAAAAAACGATTCCCTGTTCTTTTATCCCAACGCCACTCAGCCGCGCGTAATCATCGATAAGATCGGTAACTTTTGCAATTACCTCGAGATCATCGTGCCGAAAGGCTCCAGCGCCACGTATATCATGGACCAGGTGAGCGCCATCGACCCCGATTTGTCGCATTTCGAGCTGTCTGAAAAACTGCTGACCTATACGGAAAAAGGTTACCCCGTGGAAAGCTATCACCTCGGCGAAAACTGGAACCAGATGGAGCTTGCCAAACAATGGGAGTACAACAAATACCACCAGCCGATTCATTTCAGCCAGTGGATGCACGGTACGAAAATCAAAGACATCGATATTTTGTACAACGAAAACTCCCTGCCGAAAAAAATCACCTTCAACCGTAAAAAATACCAGCTGATTTACAAGAAAACCTGATGCTAAGCAAAGAAGCACTCAAAGAAAAAAACACGGCCTTCTGGACCGCTTTCAAACATTTCATGTCCAAAACCCGGTCTGCCAACGGCCGCAAAATGGCCTGGCTTTCCTATCCGACCGATATCCGCCACATTTACCTGCGCCTGCACGTGACCCACAAGGAAGTAGCCCTGCGTTTTGATATCCAGTACCGCGACCCGGCTATCCGTGAAGTATTCTGGGAACAAATGAACGAATTGAAAAAAGTGCTCACCGACGCCATGGGCGAAGAAGGCGACTGGCAGGAACACTGCTCCTCCGAGTCGGTTCCCGATTTCTGCCGCATCGAATGGAAACGGGAAGGATTGAATTACCTCAACGATTCCGATCAGCCGGCCATCTTCGAATTCTTAAAAGAAAAGCTCGTAGCCTTCGATTCCTTTTACCAGGAATTTAAAGACATCCTGGTCTTCCTGGCGAAATAGTTTGATTTTTTAACTAAATTTGTAGCTCTATATTCAAAATAAGAGCAACAATGAAAAAGTTATTAGTATTCGCCAACTCCCTGTTTGTTTTTTTCAGTTTTTCCCAGGAGCGTTTTGAAATTAAAACGGATAAAGCCTTAAATGAGGTTTCTTTTTTGAATGACGGTTCCCTCGTTATTAATTTTATTACGGCTTCGAAAGTTGGCAAGACAAGAGGAGGGTACACGACAGTAGAACCATTGGAGAAAGAAAAGATGCGTACTGATTTTTACAAAATAAATAAAGGTAAGGTACAAAACTCTGCTTCGGATCAAAAAATAGGAAGTTTTCCTTTTAAAGATGAAATGACTTATCTTCCTTATAAGAATAACAATCACTATGTCGAAGATAAAAAAGGCAACCGCTACGTTTTAAAATTTGGGAATAAAGAAACGGAATTAGTGATCATCAACGAGGATTTGAGCAGTAAAAGTCTTTTTGTTAAAGATCCCGAGTGGCGTTACAGAGAGTCCTACATGCCTTTTTTGTGTACAATTGTAAATGACACAATGGTTCAATGGATCGATGTTGACGGAGGGAATATTGCTAATAAGAAAAAAAGGGGAGCTTATCTTGAATATTACACGTATAATATCAATAGCGGAAAATTCAGCTACAAATACGTCAAAACTGCTTATGTAGATCCATTTTACAGGGCACATTGGGTCGGGTTCCAGGATGGTTGTCCCTTGTTTATCCTGGATGACAAAGAAATCAATAGGATCAAAATTTACAAATTGTCTGATGATCAGATCACAAAATATGCAACCTATGCACCGAAATACGATGAAGCCAGGCTGCATATATATAAGATGCAAGTTCTTTCCGATCCGCTGGAAGGACCGAAAAATGGAGCATTTTTTTGTATAGGCTTTATAGATCAGAAAAAAAATACAATGGACGGAATGCGTTTTGTGCGCTTTCAGAATGAGGAATTTGAAGAAGTGAATTATGCTTTTAACCCTCAAACAGAGGTTTCACCTAGTTTTCCCCGGGTTTATTATACACAAAGCGGCGATAAGTATCGTGTGCTGCTGAGCTCCTATAATCAGGGAGGTCCCGGAAGACTTTGCAGTTTAACTGAAAAAGTGGAGGATAAGGAACGGGATTGCATTCCGCTGCTGGTTGATTTTGAAGATTTATCCCTAACTCCTGTATCCAACGATTTCCTGGATTTCTACACGGTGTTAATCTCCACTCAAAAGGATTATTATACCGGTAACCAGGATAAATTCTTTAGTATTTTAGGCTTATCGGAACAAGCAAATGCGAAGATTCTCAATGCAGTAGAAAATTATTCCGAAGAGGAAAGAAACAAGCTGTATTTCAATTACCTGGAGGAGAAAAAAGTCGTTCAGATTTTGAAGATCCAAAAAAACCAGGACGCTTATGGATTTGAATTGACCGAAGTCAAGATTTGAAGTCTTTCAGACAAAGAGAATTAACATTTTTTCTGCCGGCAAACAAAATATAAAGCTTAAATTTACCGCATGAAATTAATGCTTGCGCTCGTAGCGATAGTTCCTGTACTGGCATGGTCCCAGACAACGGTTTTAAACGAAGATTTCCAAGCGGGCTTTCCTTCCGCCTGGACGCTCCACAACGATAACAACACGGTCAATGCCGCAGTGAGCGAATACACGGCAGCCTGGATCGTTGCACCGGACCCGGAAAACCCGGCAGACAGCGTAGCAGCATCGACTTCCTATTTTTCATCCCCGGCCGAAGCTAACCGCTGGATGGTGAGCCCGGCGCTGACACTCGGAGCGTATGGCAATTACATCAGCTGGAAAGCCAAATCCCATGATCCTTCCTACCCGGAAGATTACAAAGTCATGATCTCCACCAGCTCCGATTTGGCTTCCTTTACCGATACCCTGGCGATTGTTTTCGAGGAAAATTACCTCTGGCAGGATTACGAAATCAACCTGAGCGAGCTGGGGTACGATAATCAAACGGTTTACGTCGCGTTTAACCTGCGTACTTACGATGGTTTCAAGCTCTACCTCGATGACATCAACGTGCGCCGCGAAGACCCGGTATCCGTATCGGAAAATCAGATCCAGGCCTTTCGCCTTTATCCAAACCCGTGTACAACAAAGCTCAACGTCAGTTCCGAAGAAAAAATCTCCAAAATGGAAGTGTTTGACGCCCTGGGCAACAAAGTGCTGATCAGCGAAACACCCGAATTGAATACTTCTTCCCTCGTTCCGGGCATCTATTTCCTGAAGGTGTTCGCTGTCTCCGGTATCAGCACGCAGCGCTTTTCCGTACAGTAATTATAGCATAAGGCCTGCAAAAAGGATTCTCTTGGATGGCTGGTAAAACTTCGCGCCCTTTATGTTTGCGCTGAAGCTTCAGTATAGGCGCAGCGAGAACTTATGCCCCTTTGCGTTCTTAATAAAGAGCCTGGGTCCTCTGCGTAATTCGTGGGAGCTCTTTAAAACAGCTGCTTCGCGTCCTTTGCGAAAACCTTTGCGTTCCTGTAAAATGCGTTCCAATAAAATTCAATCTGCGTCCTCTGCGTTATTGATCCGCGGGGGCAGCGGGAAACATACAGCCGAACTCCTAACTAAGCAACTATTTCAATACTCCGGGAAAGTAATCAACTCCAGCCTGTACCGGAAAGGGGAGCTTTCCCTCGGGCTGAGCACAATTTTCTGTTCCCCGAAAGATTCAATGTGGAATTCCCAGGTTTCATTTTTAAACAGGATATCCAGGTTGCGTTTGCTCATATCCAGGGAATACATGCCCCGTTTCCCGGCTTGCTCACCCAAATGCTTGATTTCATGCACATAGCAATAGCCCGTGGGATGAAAAACGATCATCTTTTTGTAATGCAGAGATAGCGGGCTGTGGTCCTTGCCATTCGCATAGACGTGGTCAATCACCCAGACTTTGGACGAATTATCGTGTAAAATATAGTTGGGCTCAACCGTTTTGTATTGAGAATCGTGCACACAGGCACCCAGCAGGAGCAGGGAAGCAAGCAGCAGGAATCTCATAGGTTTTGCATCCCGTTTGTTTCGATCACCTTATGGATTTCCGTATTCATCGAATCCTGGAATTCCTTTTTCAGGTCGGCATCGTTGATTTGCTCCACCCGTTCGAATTCGTAGTGGTTGCTGCGCCATACATACACACAATTGAAGTGGTTTTGGTCTTCGTCGTTGAAACGGAGCACCAGGTCCTTGTATCCCGAAGCTGATTTACGCATCCCGATGAGGTTGGCGGCAAAACCGTTTACTTTCACCAGTTTGCCTCCTTCCCGGCGGTAAATAAAGGTACGGCGCAGCGGGAAATTATGTACCCGGGCCTTCACCAGCAAAACAAAGGCATCTTTCATCGGAACTTGCTCGCGGTAAGCAAAAAGCTTAAAAAACTTGGCATTACAAGCCGGTCGGAAGTAGTTTTCAAGATCCTTTTCAGCCGGGTTGCAAACGCCTTCCCCCAACTCGCGGAGCAAAGGCAAAGACTGGTCATCCTGGAAGGTCGTCTGGTCAAAAAGCACCTCGATTTCCTTTTCCGGCTCTTTTTTTGGAGCGCTTTCCTCCTTTGTTTCCGGGTCTTTTTCCACCGGCTCGTTTCCCTGGCAGGAGAAAAGCAGGAGTGAAAAACAACATGCGGTCAATGTCAACTGTTTCATAAATCAATGTATTGGAAAAACCGAAGCCGCCTTTAGGAAAGCTTCGTCAAAACGCCCGGTTTGAATGTCGTGCTCAACACCGTGTTTGGCTTCGAATTCCAGGATCTTTTCGGTCGGCATATTGCCTGTGAGATCATCTTTGGCCCTCGGACAACCGCCAAAACCTTTGATTGCTCCGTCAAAACGACGGCAACCGGCGGCATAAGCAGCTTCAAGCAAAGCAAGCGCATCCTCCGGCTTCGTGTGCAGGTGCGCCCCGAATTCAACTTCCGGCAGGGCGGGGATCAGTTCCGAAAACAAGGAAGAAACCAGTTCCGGGCTGGCAGAGCCGATCGTATCCGAAAGCGCCAGGATCGGGATATCCAGTTCCCGGTGCAATTTATCGGACCATTGCGTCACGATTTCCGCATTCCAGGGATCTCCGTAAGGATTCCCAAAACCCATTGAAAGGTAAACGACAAGCTCTTTGCCGCTTTTCCGGCAAGTATTCTGGATGTAGGCCACCTTTTTAAAGGCGTCTTCAATAGAGGTATTCGTATTGCGATGCTGGAACGTTTCAGAGATCGAAAAAGGATAGCCCAGGTAGCGGATTTCGTCAAAGCTACAGGCCTCATCAGCACCACGTTCGTTGGCAATGATGGCCAGGAGCTTGGTTTTTGTGTGGCTGAGATCGAGCTTGGAAAGGACTTCTTTCGTATCCTGCATCTGCGGGATGGCTTTTGGCGAAACAAAGCTGCCGAAATCAAGCGTGTCGAAATTACACTGCAAAAGCAGGTTCAGGTAATCCGTCTTTGTGGCGGTGGGTATGAACTCTTTGATTCCTTGCATGGCGTCCCGTGGACATTCTATTACTTTTAACGCTGACATAGCTATTGGTTACAGGGATGAATGAGAAGCAATGATTTTTTTATTGATGGCTTTGATCAGGGCAGGACCTTCATAGATAAAGCCGGTATAGAGCTGAACGAGGTCGGCGCCCGCACGGATTTTTTCGAGGGCGTCTTCCGCCGAATGAATTCCGCCTACCCCAATGATCGGGAAAGCCTTTCCTGATTTTTCGGAGAGGTAACGGATCACCTCCGTGGAGCGTTTCGTTAAGGGTTTTCCGGAAAGGCCGCCCATGCCGATTTTTTCCACTTCTGAAGGCTCTGTTTGCAAACCCTCGCGGGAAATGGTGGTATTGGTGGCGATTACGCCCGCGATCTGCGTATCGGCAACAATTTCAATAATATCATCGAG
This sequence comes from uncultured Flavobacteriales bacterium, assembly GCA_966250255.1. GTDB lineage: Bacteria > Bacteroidota > Bacteroidia > Flavobacteriales_D > Crocinitomicaceae > M2408. The sequence continues at coordinate 6,502 of CBINGV010000110.1, forward strand.
CTGGCTTTCGCCCAGGTCCGGGGCAATTTTCAATAAAATAGGCTTGGGGATGCTTTTTTGCCTGTTTTCCGTCATCAGCTTATTCAGGATCTTTTTGAGCGGCTCTTTTTCCTGCAGATCGCGTAGGTTGGGTGTATTCGGCGAAGAAACATTCACTACGAAATAATCCACATAATCAAAGAGCTTATGAAAACAAAGCAGGTAATCGTCCAGCGCATTTTCATTCGGGGTTACTTTATTTTTACCGATATTTCCCCCGATAATCACATCGGTGCGGCGTTTTTTGAGTTGCTCCACCATGGCATCCACCCCGTAATTGTTAAAGCCCATCCGGTTAATGATTGCCGAATCCTTTTTCAGGCGGAAAAGACGGGGTTTTTCATTGCCGTCCTGGGCTTTGGGCGTTACGGTTCCTACTTCGATGAAACCGAAACCGAACATCGCCAGCTCGTGGTACATATCCGCGTTTTTATCAAAGCCGGCCGCAAGCCCTACCGGGTTTTTGAATTTGAGCCCGAAAAGCTCCCGCTCAAGAGCCGGGTGCTCTACCTGGAAATTGCGTTCGATTTTACGTCGGACAAAGGATTTTTTGTAAGCCCGTTTGATCCAGCGTGCTGTAAAATAATGGATTTTTTCGGGGTCGAAAAGGAATAAGAATGTTTTGGTGAACCGATACATAAGTGATCACAAATGTAACAAAAAAAGCGGGAAACTTTGGTAAGGAATCCCGCTTTTTTAATAGATCAATTATTGCTTAAAATTTAGCACGAACGCCTTTCCATTTGATCGGCTTTCCGCGCTGGTATGATTTGTATGTAATGTTTTTGGAGAACGTGAGGTTCATGTAGAAGAACGCATCACGCTCGTTGTCGCCGCGCTTGTCGCCGTTCTGGAAACGGGACCAGTCCTCGGACGGGTTGGAGTAGTAAATCGCCTCAGGGCTTGCTCCGGTTCCGTTTGCGAGGTGGCTGAAATAAGTGGTGGAAACATCATCCATATAGTCGGTAAAGGTTTTGAAGTAAGTGGCTTCAAAAGCTACGCGCCACATACGGCCCAAACCTACCCGGTAACCGATTCCGAAAGGAATGATGGCAGTCACGATTTTGTAAGGTTTCGCACCACCGGCATAGCCCTGTCCTTCGGTAGCCAGCGGACGGAGAAAAGTTCCTTCGTAGGTCGTTCCGGCGCCACCTTGCGGGTTGTAATATGCCAATCCGAGCCCGGAATAAATGTAAGCCTGGGTGTTTTTGTCTTTCATCCCTTTAAGTCCCGGAAGGTTGTTGCGCTTGCCCACTTTTTCATTCACGTACACCAGGTATTCAACACGCTGGTACAGGGTAATGAGGGTGGATTTGATATCGATCTGGCGCAGGGCACGTCCTTCGTTTACTCCGGGTAAACGGTCGCTGGCGCTGTATCTCCCGAAGTTGATAGAAGAAGTCGTCGCGAAAGTAGGGTGGAAGCGGTACCTGTAAGCCAGGGTAATGTTGAAATTGGTCTTTCTGAGGTTCATGTCAGCCAGGGAGTAGTCCTTACCAACTCCGGCTCCACCTCCCAAATCACCCAGGAATTGGGTCGCACCACCGCCAAAAAGCAGCTCTTTTTTGTTCATAGACCAGTTCTTTTGGGTGTTGAAGTTGGAAAACTGCCCGAAAGTGGTTGAAGCGAGAGCTGCAAGGGTAAATATACTTAATCCTAATTTCATGTTATAAGAGTTCTAGTTAAAGGGTATACTATTATCTACAAATATAAAATAAGTTTTACGAAAAGTTACTGATCAAAGAAGGCCGTTTTTCAAAACAGCTTTTCCAATGAACATAATACGCTTATTCTTGAATATTTATTTTCGCAAAATTGTACTTATCCTGGTCTTCCAGATTGACGATCAATAACTTGTTTTGTTCGATGAAGACCTGGAAATGAAGTATGACGTCCGGCTCGTTGTTTTTGCGCAGGACAATGTCCAGCTCATCCACGGTTTGGCGGTCGGAACGAAAGATATTGTCGCTGTTTTTGCGTTTTTCAAACCATTCAGCGATCTCTTCTTCGGGCAATTCCAGGTTGGCCATGTAACTGTAGCCTTCTTCGTCAATATAGAAATACCAGCTTTCGGTTTTGGCTTCCGTTCCGCGGAATAATTTAGCCCCACCTTTGGAAATAACGATCGTTTGAACGGAGTCCCGCTGAGCGCTCGCATTAAAGCCCAAAACGAGCAAAAAAAGGAAAAGTAACTTAATTCTCATCACCGGGCTGCGGGGTTAAGACCATACTTTTAAGCGGGTGACGGGTACCGCCGGCGTCCACGGCGATGATGTCCGTCAGGAAGATCTGCTCTTTGAGGGCGCTGCGCACAATTTCGCGGATCAGCTCATCGGAAAAAACATTCGAATTGACGGTAATGCTGTTGAAATCCCTTCCCGACGGATAGCCGAGGGTAAAGGAAACAATCGTCCATCCGGCTGCTGTTGTGATCCCCCTCGGGCTGCCGAGCGTCAGGACATCGATATCGCCGGTAAAGACCCCCTCAATTTGCGGGTAATAATCCTGCTCCCGGAATTCTTTGCTGATGCGTATGCTTTCCACCTCCTGCCCGAAAAGCGGGAAAGAGAGCAACAACATACTAAACAGCGTCCACCGTATCATTCATCAATTGTTTGAGCAAATCTAAGGTTTTTGTGGATTTGTCCTTGCGGGTGAAGCTGATTTTTTCCAGCCCTTTCACCTGCTCGTTCTTTTTAATCTCATAATACCCGATGTTTCCCTCAAAATCTATACCAATGAGTACGAGGTCGTCGGTGCGGTGAAGTCCCAGGTTGTCCAGGGAACGGTAACCTTCACCGTAGGAATAACGTGTATTTTTATCCTTGTTGAACACAAAAAGCTGCTTGAACTTTGCTACCTGCTGACCGATCCAAAGCAGGGCAACCCCGGCCTTGAAAGGCTCCGGGTAAGCAATCGGCTTGTCGGAATTGAAAACGCCCCAGCGCGTGACCTGGAACGAAACGGAATTAACGGCATTTTGGGCGTCACGTACCGCAATCAGCTCGCTTGATTCTTTAATTTCCTGTGAGGTCTGCACCAGCTGGTTGTAGCGGTTGCGGCTCTGGATATCCTGGGCGGCAAGCTGCTGTTTGATCAATGTTTCCAAAGCTTGCTGGTTGGATTTTTTCTCGGCCATGAGGCTTTCTTTCTTGCGCTCGAGCTCAGCTTTTGTTTTTTTGGATTCCTGCAAAGCCAGGTCGAATTCCTTTTCTGCCTTTTTGAGGTCGGAACCTTGTAAAACGGGCCTTACCTGGACGGAGTAGCTCTCTTTGCTGTTTTTAAACAAAGCCGTGTACTTGTCCTGGTTTTTCTGCAAATCCACTGAGCTCCAGTTTTTTTTGCTGTTTTTAGCAAACTCCGGATCGTAACCGTTCGGGTGGATCACCTCGAAAATGATGCTCTTAAAAGCGGAAAGCTCCGGGTAGTCGGTTTTATCAAAATCCAGGTCAAAGAGCTGGGTATTTTTGCCCGGGATTTTGTACTCGCTTTTTTCAGGAGTGTCTACGGCTGAAATTTGCTGTTCCACGGCCGTGATCTTCTTTTCCGTTTGCTGCACTTTTAGCTCGGCTTGTTTTACCTGCTTGTCAGAAACAGAAGCCGTAAGGCTTTCGGGGCTTTTACTTTCGGCCGGATACTCTTCCCAGGCTTTTTTGTCCTCGTTGAGGTACCAGAAGGTAAAACTTTCCGGGTTTTGGTTCGTTCGGAGCTCAATATCGATCGGTTTTTCCGGGTTGATTTTCACTTCCTTGCCCTCCTGTTCACCTTTGATTTCAATCATTCCGGCAGATTCAAAAGCATCCTTTTGATAATCCATTGGAATACCTGAAATGAAGACAGAAGCCTGGTCGTGAAATTCCCTTACTTTGATCTCTACCGCTTCGCCCGGCTTTTCAGCCATGAGGCTTCCTTTGTCGATCTCGATCGTCGTACCGCTGGCGAGGGTAATCGTTTCGTCCTTAAGAGGATTTACGGTGTAGGTTTTGAAGTCCACATCTTCGCCTTTTACAGGGGCCTTGATGCATTGGGTGTCTTCAGGTAGCTGGTCGTTCTTTAAAGTAATTTTTTTGTCATCCGTTTCATTTTTTAAGGTAAAAGCATTCAGTGTCAGTATGGTCGTTACGCCGACCGTGGCCAGGCCGGCCGAACCCCAAAACCAGGGGTTCTTGTATGCCGGCGGCTTTGCTTGATTGAATGTTGAAAGAACGTTGTCGAAATTTTGTCTTGAAGCGATGTCTTCAGAGCTGATTTTAGGTCGGTCCAGTTTCACTTTAAAATTTTCCATATTCAATTTTTTTGTTCGAATAATTTTTTTAATTTCTCAACAACCCGGAAAGTCTTCACCTTCGCGTTGTTTTCAGTCATGTCGAGGATTTCGGCGATTTCCTTAAAACTTCTTTTTTCAAAGAAACGCATCTCAATCAGCTGCATTTCCTTTTCCTTGAGTTCCTTCAGGAGCCGGGTGACTTTGTTCACCT
>CBINGV010000111.1:0-11011 GCA_966250255.1 uncultured Flavobacteriales bacterium
CATCAATGGAAGTGCTTCGACCTACTTCTGGATCAATTACGCCGGGGGTAAAATGAAAGTAGTTGCAAGCGATGGATCGGATATGCAGCCGGTTGAAGTGGATCGCTTTATCATCGGAACATCCGAAACGTATGATGTCATCGTAACCGTTCCCGATAACAATGCTGCTTATGAGCTGACTGCAACCTCTGAAGACAGGATCGGACACGTCTCGCTCTGGCTTGGTGATGGAATAAAACAGCTGGCAAACCCGCTGCCTAAATTAAAGTATTTTGAAGGTATGAAAATGATGAATGACATGATGAAGCTCAACGGCTCTATGGATGATATGAACATGCAAATGAGCTTGCAGCAGATGGACATGAATACAGTTATGTACCCGGAAATAACAGGTGACACCAAAAGTAATCACGAACATGATCACGGATCTTCTGCCGGGAATATCACAACCCTTAATTACGCGATGCTGAAGGCAACTGAAAAAACAACGCTGCCGGATGCACCTACAAGAACATATCACTTTGAATTAACGGGCAATATGAACCGTTACGTCTGGACGATCAACAATAAAACCGTTTCCGAAACTGACAAAATCCTCATCAAAGCGGGAGAAAACATACGCATCATCATGACAAACAATTCCATGATGCGTCACCCGATGCACTTACACGGGCATTACTTCCGGGTTCTGAACGGCCAGGGAACATATTCTCCGCTCAAAAATGTGCTTGACATCATGCCAATGGAAACTGATACCATTGAATTTAATGCATCCGAAAAATATGGAGATTGGTTCTTTCATTGCCATATTTTGTATCACATGATGTCGGGGATGGGCAGGATTTTCACCTATGAAAATTCACCTCCGAATCCGCAAATTCCCAACCCGGAAAAAGCACTTAAAAAAGTCTATCACGATGATCGTCGCTTTTATCTGACTGCCGAAATCGGCCTGGAAAGTAACGGAAGCGACGGTGAGCTGATGACAGCAAATACGCGTTGGTTGGGCCAAACCGAATGGCGCTTAGGGATCAACAATCGCCTGGGTTACGAATCGGAAAGCCATATTGGAAGATACCTGGGCAAAATGCAGTTTTTAAATGTATATACCGGTTGGGATTACAGGTATCGCGAAGAAAGCCCCGAAAGTGAAAGAAATATGTTCGGACAGTCAAATACGAAAAATGATCGTGGAGTTATTTGCTTCGGACTGCAATATACGTTGCCCTGGTTTATTGTTGCAGATTTTCGTGTAGATCATACAGGAAAACTGCGTTTGCAGGTGGGCCGTGACGATATTCCCTTGACTGCTCGCTTACGCTTGTGGGGCTTTTACAACAGCGATTTTGAATACAGCATTGGAGCCAGGTATATCCTGACAAAATACATTTCTCTTTCAACGCATTACGATAGTGACATGGGGCTTGGCGGAGGATTGGTTATTACCTATTAATGATTATTTTTATACACTTAATTTAGACAATTATGAAAAAACGTTTATCCGGAATTCTTATTCTTTCATCTGCTTTCTTTAGCCAGGCTTTCTGCCAGGAACTAAACTGGAATGCACCTGTAACAGTTGCTATGGGCAGTATGTACAGCAATATCTATCCGCGCCTCACCTTGAATGCAGCAGGAGATCCGGTTGTGATCTGGGGCAGTAATTCGAACGATAAAATATATTCAGCCATGTGGAACGGTTCTGCGTTCAATTCGCCCTTAGCGCTTAATCCTGACGGTGTGATCCCTTTTTCTGCTACTTGGGCCGGGGCAGAAATAGCTTCCTCCAATGATACCGTTTTTGTGACTTTCAGTACGGATTTAAGTTTGGAAGGAAAAGTGTACACGGTTCGTTCGCTGAATGGCGGTCAAACGTTTGAAGATACTGTAAGAGTAGATCAGATCGGAACAGACGTTCCCCGTTTTCCAACTATTACAGTCGGAAATGGAGGTAACCCGGTGGTTGCTTTTATGCAGTTAGATGAAAACTTTGGAAATGCAGAATACGCTGTTGCTCGCTCGATGAACGGCGGCGGCAGCTATATGCCTTCCATAATTCCCTCTTTAGGGGCAGTTGGTGAGGTTTGTGATTGCTGTCCTGCCACAATAACCGCCGATGGGGACAGACACATTCTCACATACCGGAACAATGACAACAATATTCGCAACATGTGGGCTTCCTTTTCCTTTGATGCCAGCGCCAGTTATTCCGTTTCTTCAGAAATCGACCAAACAAACTGGATGATCATGGCTTGCCCTTCCAGTGGGCCTTCAAATGTAATCGTTGGTGATACCCTAATTTCCACCTGGATGAGTGATGGTGTGGTTTATTACGGAACGACTAATATCAATGATCAGCAGAACGACATCCAAAGGGAACTATTCCCGGTTTCGGTCGGAACACAAAATTTCCCGGTTATTGCAGGTGAGGGCAACACATTAGGCATAGTATGGCAGGGCTACAACGGCGCACAAGATGTATTTTTCTCCTGGTCGTTTACCGGTGCCAGCGGACTGGGCTACATGGTTGATACGCTCACAGCAGATTTTATGGGCGGCCAGACAAGACCTGATCTTAAATATTCGAACGGGAAATTTCATGTTGTTTATAGTGACGGACAGGATGTGAAATACATGAGCGCAACCGTTGGTAATACAGCTGCTTTGTCTGAAAACACAATTGAAGGAATGAGCTTTACTGCGCATCAAAACAATGGTTTGCTTGAGGTAAAAGTCACATCTCAATCGGAAGCCGAAGTTAGCTTGAAGTTATTAAATTCACTCGGTCAGCAACTTTCAGAAAAAAGCCTGGATTTGAATGATGGTATAACGACCTGTACACTTGCCAACCCAAAATCGGAAGGACTTTATTACCTTGTTTTGGAAACAAAAAACGGAGCAATCAAAACCCAAAAAGTGATTTTAAACCCGTAATCATATGTCTCCGAAAATAAATAAACTCATACTTACCTCGCATATTTCTTCATCCGTTGGGTGGTTTGGCGCTGTTGCTGTGTTTTTAGTGCTTGCCATAACGGGTATTAATAGCGAAAACGAACAACTGGCCCGTTCAGCTTACCTGGCAATGGAATTGAGCGCTTGGTACATTATCATTCCGTTTTGTTTAATTTCTTTGATCACAGGAATTAGTGCCGCTCTTAGCACCAATTGGGGCTTGTTCAAACATTACTGGATTGTTGTCAAACTCATACTCACCGTTTTAATTACGATTTTGTTAATGCTCCATTTGCAACCGATCGCTTATATGGCAGGAATAGCAAGCACAGGAGGAATATTACATAATGAAACTGGTGTGAGAATGCAACTGATCGCTGATTCAGGCGGTGCACTGCTCATCCTGTTAACAATAATCACAATCTCGGTTTACAAGCCCTGGGGCAGAATTAAACCGCGTTTACAAAATAAAACCGAAGAAAATATACTGGGTAAAAATGAAAAGGGAATGAAAAAACCATGGAAAACATTCTTGATTATCGGGCTGATCTTGTTATTGGTATTCGTAATCATTAAGCACATCTTAGGCGGAGGAATGCAGCATCATTGACTTGTTTTTACCCTGAAAACAGAAGAAAATTCAGATAATACGGCCATTAAAAAAGTACATTAACGAACACTGACAGATACTAACAGATCATAACGGTTAAAGTTGAACAAACCTGACATAAAACAAAAAAGCTATACTAAATTTCATAGTTTTTGCGTTATAATCGAAAAGGTGCAGGGGTATGTGGGAGGAACTTTTTAGGAAACGCCTTGAATTCTATTTATTGAGTTTAAAAGCGGGGTATCTGCAATTGATGGAGCAGGCCATTGATAAAGAATTTGCAAAAAACCTGTTTCGGGAAAATGTCTTTGAAAAGTGTCCATACATCCCTCTGCAAAGTATTTTCTTTGATGAGCTTATTAATGAGTTTATCGTTTTTCAAAAGCTGGGTTATCCTGATTATCTGGACAAGACTATAAACTTGGCTGATGGGCTGCGTAATGAAAGCTATAACGCTACGGAACAAGGCTTCATCGTTTTAACGGGCATGGGTAGAAATTCAGGAGTTGAAACCCTGCCCAAGCATTACCAGCAGCAAATTAAATCCGGTGATTTTACGCTCGATGATCTTATCAATGCGGAACGCTATGCCCTCGGTTTAAGCGACGAAGATTTGGTGGAACTGCTCGCACACTTTCAGGCTGCAAACATTCTGTTCCATCTGCTTGACGAAAAGGAGCAGGAGAAAACAATTCAAAAGCAGGATGTCGAACTGTATGAAAAACCTAAAATACAGGACTGGAACCGAAACCGCCAGGTACTCTTTTTCCGTTACTTTTTTGAAGTGTTTGAGATCAGCCGCCTATACACCGACTTAAAATCCATGGTTAAATTCGTTTTAGACATTCTGAATGTTCCATATTCCTTGCCGGAAGATTCAGAAATATATAAGAAAATCTCCAAGCCTTTGGAACAAACTTCACAAAAACGGACGATCAAAAACCTGGAGTTTATCCGGGATTATTTTGTGTCTGTAAACTGTAAAAAAGTACTCCCACTCATTGACCGCGACATTAAAGATGTCAAAGAAGGAAAGTACCTGCCAAAACCACCTTCATCTTCACTTTCTGATGTTTAGTCGATTTCTGTAAAATCTGGGAGTACTTTCACCACTCCGGAAATTCGTCTCAAAGGTGTTTTTCGAAGTAATTTTGCTATAGATATTAAAGGTAAAACCGTCTAATACGTAGCAAAATGGATTATCACAAAGAACGCAAATCATCCGTTGATTGGCAGCCCAAAGACAAGGGCAAAAAGAAGAAAAAGAAAGACAAAAACAAAGGCTTATCCGGCACAACACAATTTACTCAAAATCCGGTGCAATGGTACAAGGAAAGGGAAACCAAAGGAAACGTAAATAACACGGCACTCAAAACAGCTGTTGAAGTTGTTGCTGCCGGTGGCGTTGGTGCATACCTGAGCGCGGCATGTGGTAAGTACGCAACTATTATCGGCTCCGTTTTGGTTGCTGTTGGAAATTACTCTGATGATACAGGGCTCGTAAAAGCGCTCGGCCTCGGAATGGTGGGGAATGGTATAGGAAAAGCAAAAGAGTATAGCGAAAACCCTGACCAGACTGTTCAGCAAAGGATAGCAGCCGTCAAGGATGATTTGGGCTATGCCTTTCTGATCAAGAAGTACAGCGTCAAACCTGCAACTGTTTCCGGAGTTGAGCCACCCAAAGCTCCACCGCAAAAATCCAGCGTAAGCAACATTTCAAAAAATGAAAAAGAGCAGGACGATCTACCGCACTTTTCAACCGATGAAGCATTGAAAGCTTTATCCGGTATCAAACCAATCAATAAACCCTTCCCGGAAAATCCCTATGATTTAGGTTTCAATTCTGAAACCGATCCGAATGACGATTCCTGGCTTATCAATGCACTTGATGATGGGGATTAGTGAAATAGTATTAGTGTAAAATTTAAATTTTTCAACCGTGAGTATAGAATTAGTAGAGCAGGGAATGTTGAGGATTTATCAGAACTTGCAAAATCAGAAAAAATACGGACAGGAGAGTGATTATGAAATCCGTTTGGATGGGATGATCGTTATTCCGCGAACAAACAAACTCGAATATTTCGACGATCTTAAATTGTACCTAAGACCTGAAAGCCTGGAAGTACATGTACGGGTTTACAAAGGGAATTCGAGAGTATTTGACGAATACGCATTCAAAACATTATATGGGTATAAATGTCAGGAAGTTGAGAGCAACAGATTTCAGGCAACAGAGTTTGGTAACCAGGTGATCAGCCTGAGTGCAGAAAAAAGCAACCTTTCGTTTGAAAACTATCAGCTGAAACAGAAGAAAAGAAGGCTCAAAAAGAAAGTTAAGAGATTAGAAATAGAAGTGACAGAACTCAAGAAAAGTACTTCTATCGGAACAGCTATTTCCTCGCTCGGGGAAAATCTAATTCCCATGATCGCCTCAAAAGAAGGAGGAAATTCAAACCCTGGATTAGATGGAGTTAGTGATAAAAACCTGCTGGATCTATACAAGCATTTTAAAGCTGAGCTAAGTGCTGAAGAATTTGAAGCCCTGATCAGCGTCCTGGTCAACCTTGGAACAAACAAAGGCCTTATTATCCCGACAAACGAACAAATCAAAAAGCAAATCTTAGAACAAGGGAACGGTACTGATCCTTTTCCGGTTCAGGAAGCTGACCAATAAATTATCTATTATAAACATAAATCTCCATCACTATGGATCTCAAACTCATAAACCTTATCGGCAAAATGTCCGACGATGTGGAAAAACTCAAAGAAATGGTAAAAGACCTGACAATCCAGGTTGCAGCATTGAAAACTGAAAAACGTGAAGCTTTACCACAAACTGAAAACTCCAACCATTCCTTAACGGAGTTCATCACAGTCAATGACATCATGAAAATTTTGAAGTTGAGCCGTAACTCCGTTCTCGGTTTAATCAAATCTGGATTTATTCGGGAAATACGCTTTACAAGCCGAACAATTCGCTATAACAAAAATGAAGTGCTTGCCCTGGCACAGCCAAAATCCTAACCAAAAACATACCGCTATGAGTGATAAAATGATAGCCTTTACAATCGAAAAAATTCTTGAAAGGCTCGATAACCTCGAAACACAAAACAAGGAACAATTGAAACGGATTTCCCAATTGGAAAAAGAAAAATCTATTGGATCAATCCAACAAAACCATCTCTTTCCATTAATGGTTCAGGATGATTTATTAACACTTTCCGAAGTCAAGTTGTTGCTGAAATGCTCCCGCAGCACTGTCTTGCGGCTCGCTGAAAAAGGGGTAATTGCAATTAAGAAAATCGGGCGTTCAGTTCGATATAGCCGAATGCAAGTATTGGAGTATATCGGTCGGCTTTAAACCCAATCGAAAATGAAGTGTTTCCGATGAGTTTCCTGCGCGTATTTTAGTGTTTGAACGAAGATGCAAGCGTTTTCTAATACCTGCTTGTGGTTGTAAAGAAATAGCTTGCTTTCGTTCTTAATTTCGTGGGTTGTAATCTTCGATAAAGTTGGCGCTGGTATATGATTGATCAGGTTGGAAATAAAGGACCGTCTGCCAATGTGAGAAGACACAAATTCGCTGAAAGGTTGGGATTCAAAAGATCGCTGACCGTTTTCGTCGGTATAGGGTAAACTCACCTGTTCAGTAAATTCGAGGCTCGCAATAAATTCTTTGACCAATTCATTGAAGCTATCTCTACTTAGAGGCAGCGCGGGACCGCCGTACTGTTCGAATGCTTGTTTAAGAGGTTTTAGGATAGGAATAACAACTGCTTTATTTGTCTTTGCTGTAACCAATTCGACATAATCAAAGCTTATGTCTTCATCTTCGTATTGCTTAAAATTCCTGATTTTGAAAACGTCAGAATAACGTACCCCGGTAAAGATCAAGGTCATCACAATCAGTTTCACTTGACGCATTTTATACGTTTCCGGATCAGATTCAATGATCTTTAGAATTTGCTTCATATTGAAGTAAATCTTTTCCTCATCTGTCCGGGAGATCTTCTCGCGGCCTTTCAAATTAAGAGTAGCGTTATAGATATTTACTTTGTATTTTCTTGAAATCTTGTTCAAGATTACTGAAATCTGTTTGACCATTGACCAAACAGAATTATTCTTTTTGACTTTTTCCCTGTTTCGGTAACACTCAACTAAACTTTTGAATGTATCATCGTCAAGATCGTTTGCGTATAATGGTCGTCCGGTTTTTGTTTCAAATTCCTCTAAAAATTTTGATAAAGATTTTACCCGGCTCTTAGTCGTTTTTTTCGTAAGTGATTCGTGCATTATTTCATTCAAAATGAAATCAACTATTCTGATCCGTTTGATGTCTATTCTACTTTTACCTTTGAGTTTTTCATCCAGTGCTTCTTTTAATGTCTTTGGGTTCAGAAATTCAGTCGTTAAATGATGTGTAAGGTACTGATAACAGTCCCGGATATTTTTTTCGATCAGGATTATTTTATCTCTTAAATCCTTAACGGTCGGCATGCCGTAGGCTTTATCCCAATTAGATGGATTAATTTGTAACCCGGTGTAATACCTCAAAGGAAGGTATTCAAATTTCTCTTTGGATACATTAAATTCTTTGTAACCGTAACTTACCAGCGCAATTATGGGTAATTCTTTCTGTTTACCCGCTTTCAGTAAAAATGTGATTTTTAATTTCATATCTCAAGTTTTTTCATTAACTTGGTACAAGAATATAACGAAAATTCGGCATAGGGTAACAATTTGGCACTAAAAAGGTGCATAATATGGAGGTTCTAAGCCCTAAATTCCCTGAAATTTCACATGATACCCTCTTATGCTCAATAACGCTGAATCCCGCGTGGTTATTGCCCTTGATGGAATTTTATGAGATTTTGAGATACTTCAAAATTACTTAACCGTTAGTAAACAAATATGTAATTGAAAATCAATTGATTGAAATGAGGCATTTCAAAATGTGCGCAGAATCTTGATCTGCTAAAGCTAATCGTCCGATTGTTAAACCGACACACCAATGTATAGTTTGATCATCACAAAGAACAAGGACTTCTTCCCGCAGGGCATTTGGAATTTTAGCATCCGTGATGATGTCTGAAATAAGTTTACTTCCCTCCATGCCAAGCGGTGAAATCCGATCACCTTTTTTCCATCGCCTCAAGATTAGTTCTCCTTTAATTTTAGAAGCGTCCAGGTAAATTTCATGTTTTGTAAAATTCGCCGGAAGTTGTTTTACCATTTCTGTCATAAACTGAACTTCCTGTGTTGAAGTATTCCGCATTTTGAAATAAAAAGCATCTTCTTCACGAATGATTTGATGCGATGAAGAAAAAACTGATTTTCCTTTTTGGGCGTGTTCAAGCTTTTCGATCTTTGGGAGTTGGCTTGGGAGGTAAGCAAATGATTTTAAGATAGATATTCGTTGCTCAACCGTTAACAAATGCCAGCGATCCAAAGTTAATGCCTTGTTTTTTTGAATATCTGAAACGAGGTCTTTCACCGAATCATCCACCTCTTTTTTATTTTCCTGGAACACTTCAATTAAGTGCATGACGGAAGTTCTCAAATCCGGGATTTCTTTCTCCAGGAAAGGCAGGATTTCATTACGCAGCCGGTTCCTGGTGTATTTGTTACTGGCATTGGAACGGTCTTCCCGCCAGCTTATACCTTTTTTCCGGGCAAAATCATAAATTTCCTGCTTACTGAACTCCAGGAGGGGACGGAGCGTTTTTTCATGAATTTCAAGCATACAGGCTAAGCCCGAATTACCGGATTTACGAGCCAGGTTCAGGAAAAAAGTTTCCAGTTGATCATCTTCCTGGTGAGCCAGGAGCAACACCGTATTTTTACGTTGAATTTTTTCTGAAAACCAGTCATGACGGATTTTACGGGCTGTTTCCTGGATGCCCGTTTTTTGGCCGGAGAGATCTGCTATTTTTGTTTCAAGGATTAATTTTTCATGCAGCGCGTATTCACGGACAAAATTTTCATCGTCCATGGATTCTTTTCCCCGTAGCATGTAGTTGACATGCAAAAGAACAGGTTTTGCCGGCAGTTGCCTGATGAGGTAAAGTAAAACCATAGAATCAACCCCGCCGCTACAGGCCAGATAAATATCTTTTTCCGATAAAAAAGACCATTTTTTACGAAAAGCACCAAGCTCAATCACCTTTAAACAAGTCTAATAATTTCTGGATTTTCACCAGGCATTCTTCATATTCGCGTTCCGGGTCGGATTGAATGGTGATGGCACCGCCTACGCTGGCCGAAAGCAAATTCGTTTCCTTGTTGCGGATCAGCGACCGGATTACGACATTGAAATCAAAATCACCTCCGGGTTTGAAATAGCCGATTGACCCGGAATATAATCCGCGCTTGAAACATTCGTATTTTTCAATCAGTTCCATGGCCCGGATTTTCGGCGCACCGGTCATAGAGCCCATCGGGAAAGTTGCTTGGAGAATTCCGGAAAATGGGAAATTTTCATTCAAAGTACAGGAAATCGTTGAAATAAGCTGGTGAACGGTCCCGAAAGAATACAAGCCGCATAGCTCATCTACTTTTACGGAGTCTTTGGTGGCAATACGCGAAAGATCATTGCGCACAAGATCAGTAATCATGATATTTTCTGCCCGTTCCTTCGGATCATGGACCAGTTTCCGGGCCAGTATAAGGTCTTCTTCTTTAGTTCCCCCCCGCCCGGCTGTTCCTTTAATCGGCTGCGAAAGCAGGACATTGTTTTCCTTCCGAAGAAAGCGTTCCGGGCTTCCGCAAAATAGTTCGTGTTTTTCGAGATTCACGTATGCGGAAAAAGGAGCCTGGGTCAATTCCTTTAGCTGTTTAAAACAGGAAACAGAATCTATAACTCCATCACTTGTGGCAATAAATTGCTGGCAAAAATTCAATTCATACACATTTCCGTATTGGATTTCTGCCTGAATAGCCTTCACTGCTTCCAGGTAATCTGCTTTGCTAAGCTGGTTTTGAAATTGGATTCCGGGAAGTGCCTGAGCTCTATCGTTCAAAAAAGAATGGATAATAGCGGAATATTTTTCAGGATTTCCGGACAAAACCTTGAAGTTTTTGTCTTTCACTTCAAGTACTGTATTGGCTTTCCAGAGTACAATATCGGGGAATTCAACCTGATCCGGATGCCTGCTTTCCAGTTTTTCAATGCGGTTTTTCAGATCGTAAGATAAACAACAGAAAAGATAAGAATCTCTATGTACTTCGATAAAACGGTCAAGCTCTCCAAAAAAATCATTTTCCCAGCTAAAATCGGCTTCACATCCCAAGGCTAGCAGACCTTGATCTTCCATGCCGGTTTGAAGATAAATTACGCGTTCGGAAAACATGTTCAAAATTACGGAGAAATTCAAAAATGTTAAAAGAAAAAAAACAACTTGAGTTAAATTATTGAAAATCAAAAGTGTATTCGTTGGTTAACGGTTG
>CBINGV010000112.1:0-10987 GCA_966250255.1 uncultured Flavobacteriales bacterium
TGGAGGCTGCCAGGGAAACAGTGATTTCCCCACAACTCCCGGGGCCTGGTCAAGCGCCAACCTGAGCAGTAATTGTAATAACCTGATCTTTAAGTTTGACTTTGAGCTTGTCCTCAAAACGGAGTTTACCGCAAGCGATACCGTAGGCTGTGCCCCGATGACGGTCACTTTCAATAATGAAACCGTTGCTTCGGATACCTATTACTGGGTTTTCGGGAACGGCGACACTTCCTCTTTAATTTTCAACCCCACCGTCGTATTTGATTCCGTGGGAACTTACCAGGTTTTCCTGGTTTCGCAGGATAGCGTCTGCCTGTTGATTGATACGGCCGGAACGACCATTGTTGTCGGGGCACCGCTCCAGCTTTCCGTTTCGAATGATACAACGATGTGCGCATCCGATTTTATTGAGCTGACGGCCAACAGCTTTGGTACTTCGACTACCTTTCACTGGTCGTCGGACAATAGCTTTTCAGACACGCTGAATACTTCGCTGCAGGATTCTGTCGTGCTGGTTAACCCGCAAAACCTGACGCAAACGTATTATGTCCGGCTCTCAAACCCCGGCTGTGAGCAAATTGATAGTGTCCGGGTCGATCTTACGGCTGCCGGGCTGGATCTCATTGGAAGCGGCCCCGTCTGCGAGGGCGAAAATTTCACGGTGAATGCCATCAACAACAGCGCCCTGGTTTATACCTATACCTGGCGACCCGATTCGCTGATTCAAACCCAGCTTTCCCCTTCCTCCGTCCAGGCCGTCACCGAGCAGCCCGCTTATCTCTTTGTGGATGTCTCGGCTTCCAACGGCTGTAATTTTACCGATTCCATTCTTATTGACGTCAGCCCGGTGAATGCCCAGCTCATCAATGCTTTGGCAAGCGACACCATTGTGATCGGCGGAACGGAAGTGACCCTAACAGCCCTGCCTGCCGGCAATTTCACCTACCAATGGACACCTATCTCCGGCCTGGAAAACCCGACAGCACAGCAAACCACAGCCATTATCAACCAAACCGTAACTTACCTGGTGGAAGTGACAGACGGCCTCTGTACCGCCCGCGATTCCGTGACCATAACCTGCGTAACTTCCGAATGTAAACCGCCTTATGTTTATGTGCCGAATGCTTTTTCACCGAACGAAAAAGGAAAGAATGAGATTTTTTATGTGCGCGGCCCACAAATCGAAAGCATGCTGCTCCGGGTCTATAACCGCTGGGGCGAGCTCGTTTTCGAATCCACCGATCCGAAGCTTGGCTGGGACGGAAGCTACAAAAACCGTAAGCTCGACCCGGATGTGTATGACTACTACCTGGAGGTGACTTGTATCGGCGGTAACTCAGAAATTATCAAGGGAAACATTACCATCCTGAAGTAGGAATACAATAATCGGGGATTTATTCCCTGAAATAATTCTGTTTTAAGCCTTCTTTTTTTCACTTTTGTTTAATACTAAATTAAACTCACTAAAAATCCATTTATGAAAAAAATCTTTACATTATCTTCCTGTTTGCTATCCGCCTACCTCGGTGCGCAGACTTTTTCGGATAATTTCGATTCGTATACCGCCGGCCAGAAGCTTGCCCAGCAAAGCGGGGGCGCCTGGACCACCTGGAGTAACCAGCCGGGCGGTGCCGAAGACGGTGTTGTTTCGAATGCCAATGCCTTGAGTATGCCGAATTCCATGTATTTTTCATCCACTGCCCAAACAGGCGGCCCGGTTGACCAGGTACGTAATTTCGGTGTATTGAATACCGGATCATTTTCCATGAGCATGAACCTCTTTGTTGAAAGTGGAAAAGCGGCTTATTTTAACCTGCAGCGCAATGCTACCATCGGCCAGGTTTGGGCAGCAGACTTCAATTTCAATGACGATGAAAGCCTGAGTATTGTAAACCAGACCGGGCTGGACGAATCAGCTAGCTACCCGCAAAACACCTGGTTTAATTTCCGTTTGGATATTAACTTCAATACCAATTCCTGGAAAGTGTTCATTGATAACAACGAGGTGGCGTCTTTCTCCAACTCCGAAAACCAGATTGCTTCCATTGATATTTTCCCGGTTGACCAGGTTGCTCCTTATTCGAGTGGTTTCTACCTCGATGATTTCGAATACACGGTGACACCTTATGTTTTGCCAGCGCTCAACCTTTCTTCCAACCTCATTACCATCCAGGGAGCTTACCTTGCAGGAAGCAATGTGACGCGCAAGCTCAAGGTGCGCAATCTCGGTACGACAACCATCAATTCCTTTGATATTACCTACAATTACAATGGTGCTGATGAAACCCAGAATGTGACCGGCCTGAACCTCGCTTCCCTGGCTGAAACAGAAATCACCTTCAACCCACCGATGACTTTGATCGCCGGATCGAACATCCTTTCAGCAACTGTTTCGAATGTAAACGGAAACATGACGGATGGCGATGGCAATGACGATATCGCCACTTTAGACCTTGACCCAATCGTTCCTGCGGCAGGTAAAGTCGTTGTGGCCGAAGAAGGAACCGGAACCTGGTGCGGCTGGTGTCCGCGCGGGGCCGTGTACATGGATAAAATGGCTGAAACGTATGGCGACAACTGGATTGGGATTGCAGTACACAATGGCGACCCGATGACAGTTACGGAATACGATGCCGGTGTAGGCACCCTGATTGGCGGCTATCCTTCTGCCCTGGTGGACCGCGGGCCGGATACCGATCCTTCCGCTATGGAACCGGATTTCCTGCAGCGCATTACCCAGGCACCGAAAGCCTTCATCAACAATACGGCAACTTTCCAGCCGCTTTCAAGAACTTTGACTGTTACGGTGAGCGCAGACTTCCAGGCAGCGGCAAACAGCAACTATAAGCTAGCTTGCGTACTTGTGGAAGACAGTGTACGAGGCACCGGTTCAGGCTACAATCAAACAAATTACTATGCCGGAGGCGGAAATGGCGTTATGGGAGGCTATGAATCACTTCCTTCTTCCGTTCCAGCAGCACAAATGGTATACAACCACGTTGCACGCGCCATCGAGCCGGATTTCAACGGGATGGAAAACAGCTTCCCGGCTACGGTAAACATGGGCGAAACACACTCCCAGGAATTTACTTTTGTGTTGCCGGCTACCTGGAATACCGATCATATGCACATTGTCGGCCTGCTTTTCGACCCTAGCGGAATGGTGGACAATGCCGGGAAAATCGACTTCAGCGAGGTCGATGTTGTTGAGGAGCTTTTCTTCCAATGCCCTGACCCGGTAACGCTGTATGCCGCTACTGACGGAAACCTCATGCCCGACTTCCACGATTCCATCGTAAACGCGGCTACAACCTGTACAACACCGGACAATACGGTAACTTATATCCAAAGTCCAGTGGCGGGCACAACACTTTCCAATGGGGTAAACGCGGTTACTTTCACCGCTTCCGATAACTGTGGAATAACTACGCAGTGTACGTTTAACGTGACTTTTGTTAACAATGCGGCCATCGGTGAAGTAGAGAGCAATACGGTTTCCTTCTTCCCTAACCCGGCAAGTGAGTCTGTTCGTTTTTCAGCGAAAGGAAAAATCTGTACGGTTTCTTTGATCGGCATCGATGGAAAAGTGGTTTCCAGCAAAGCAGTGAATGCCAGCGAAGGCGAACTTTCCCTTTCCGGTCTCAACAGCGGGCTTTACATTCTTGAATTCTCCCTTGATAATGGTTCAAAATCAGCTCAGCAGCTGGTTAAAAACTAAATTCTGAGATATAATGAGCGAAAGGCAGCCTCCGGGTTGCCTTTTGTTGTTTTATATGCTACCTTTGCGCCATGAAATGGATCGGAGAACGCACCTCTTTCGTGGATGATAAAAATAAAACAACCATTATCATCTCCCCGGAAAATGTAGGCTGGCACAAAGCCTTGCTCGGCGCCTGGTTTTCGATGTGGCTTACTATCGGTGCAGTGATGACCTGGGCTTTTTTCAACCTGAAACTCGGTCGGAACCAGCAAGAAAGCGATCAGCAAAAGCTTATCATCGTTATTTTCATGGTATTTTGGGTGTACTACGCTTTTCGTGTCGGCAGGCAATTCTTCTGGCTGCTCTGGGGAAAAGAATTCATCAAAATCAACGAGTCCGCCCTCAGCATCAAAAACAGCATTCGCGGCTATGGCAAAGCACAGGAATATTTCCTGGAAAACATTAGTAAAATGCGCGTTCAGCAGCCGAAAGAAAATTCCATCCAGGCGGTTTGGGAAGCTTCTCCCTGGATCCGAGGCGGTCAGCGCATCGAATTTGATTACATGGGCAAAGTGATCCGTTTCGGACGAAAGCTTAATGAGAAGGACACAAAACTGATTTTCCAGCTGATTACGAAGCGTATGGAAGAACAGCTCCGTAAGCGCAAATGATCATTCTTTTACGAAACGAAAAGTTCTGATTGAATTTTCCTGCCTCACCTGTATCACGTAGACCCCGTTTTCCCAGTTCGAACAATCCACCGCGAACATACCGTTTTCCTGTTGGAGAACCGCTTCCAGGCTGCGACCGTGAATGTCCCGGATTTCAAGTTGAAAAGCACTTGCTTCATTTAAATCGAGGAAAAACTTTTCCCGGGCGGGATTCGGATACAAAGCGATGCTTGTTGTTTCCTGTTCTTCCAGGCCAACGCTGGCCAAGAAATTATTTACCCTTTCCTGCCAGATGCTGTCGGCCCATTCCGGGTGATCAATAAAAGGATTCCGGTTGTGCTGGTAATCCGAATAAATGGCGTTATTGCGGTCAATTTCCTTTGTGCTCACAGGATCTTCGTGATGCCAGCTCAGCAACACATTCAGCTGCCAGTCTTTGATCTCTGATTTCAGCGTTGCCCCGGAGTTTGTCCAGCTGGCGTCTTCGGAGTAATAACGGGTGCTCATGTAAAAATAATTCCTGGCTACATCGCCTTTGTAGGCGTCGATCGGCTCAAAAACCACCAGGTTGTAGCCCAAATCAACCGAGATACCTAATTTACTGCCATTTTCGCTCACAAAATAGGTCGTTGTGCCCACGTTGCCGTAAGGAAAATTGTCGCGTTCGCCGTTCACTTTGCCATCTGTCGGGTACACATGAAATAAATCGGATGTTGGCCCCGAAACACTGTTAAACCAGCTTTGCGGCCAGGTATGCTCGCGGTTATAGCAATCTCCTTCCGAGGAATAAGTTCCGCACTGATCGGAGCTGTAGGTAAACTGGTAAGGTGGTGTGCCTCCCGGAACATCCGAATAAATATCCCAGATTTTGCCATTGGCCTTGCGATCGGTATTCCCGTAGGCGTTCCACAAACCATTATAGGAAATGACCGTATGGTTATCAATGATGTTGTGTAAAGCCACCTTCAGGGCATCGCCGGTCAATCCCTGCGCGGAATTGTAATAACCGGGAGGAATTTGTGCAAACAGCAAAAACGGGCAACTGAAAAGTGCTAAAATCAGGTGACGCATAATAAAAGTTTTACTGAAATATACGAAAAAAAAACGCGTATGGTTGGCTGCTTTTAGTAATTAGCCAACTCTACCAAAGCATCAAAGAAGCGCTTTTTAGGCAGGAAATTGTCTTCCAGCTCACCGACAAAGGGTACCGGTGTGTCCAATGAAGCTACCCGTTTTACCGGGGCATCAAGCTGTGCAAAGCAATTTTCATTGATGAGCGCTACTAATTCACCGCCAATTCCACCGGTCATGCAATCTTCGTGCAGTACGATCACTTTCCCCGTTTTGCGAACGGATTCGTAAATGGCTTCGGTATCCAATGGCAACAAGGTGCGTAAATCGAGGATATCGATGGAAATATCCGGGTGTTTTTCTGCGGCTTCCATTGCCCAGTGTACGCCCATTCCGTAGGTGATCACGGAAATTTCATCACCCTCCCGGACAGTACGCGCTTTACCGATCTCAACCGTGTAATAGTCATCGCTCACGTCTTCACGGATGGAGCGGTATAAGTTTTTGTGCTCAAAATACATCACCGGGTTCGGATCCTCGATAGCCGCATTGAGCAAACCTTTGGCATCCGACGGGAAAGCCGGGTAAACGATTTTCAGTCCCGGCGTATGGAAAAACCAAGCTTCGTTACTTTGGCTATGGAAGGGGCCGGCAGCAGAACCCGCACCGGTAGGCATACGCACAACCACATCGGCATTCTGGCCCCAGCGCCAGTGTATTTTAGCTAAATTATTAACGATCTGGTTGAAACCGCAGGTCACAAAATCAGCAAACTGCATTTCCACCACAGCTTTCATCCCGGCAATGGAAAGTCCAAGCCCCGCTCCGACAATCGCGGATTCACATAAAGGCGTGTTACGAACGCGGTTTTTGCCAAATTCTTCCACGAAGCCTTCGGTAATTTTAAATACACCGCCATATTCGGCTACATCCTGCCCCATGATCACGAGGTTCGGGTATTTTTGCATGGATTGTTTCAATCCATCGGAAAGCGCATCAATGAAACGTTTTTCGCTCTTCGGTCCATGGGCTTCAATGACCACTTGTCTGAAAGGCGCAAAAAGATCGTTCATTTCTTCTGCTGTGTCCGGAACAATTTTTCCTTCGGCAAAAGCCAAATCCAATCCTTCCTGGATTTCAGCCTTAATTTCGAGCGTAATTGAGTCGATATCAGCGTCGGTAATTACGCCGCTTTCTTTGAGAAATAGCTCATAATTGGCTACCGGGTCTTTTTTTGCCCAGGTTTCCTGGATGCCTTCCGGGTAATATTTCGTACCGGAAGCTTCTTCGTGCCCGCGCATACGGAAAGTCATGCATTCGAGCAGGAAAGGTCTTGGTTTCTGACGGATGGAGGCCGCAATCTTCCGGATGGTGGTAATCACGTCCAGGATGTTGTTTCCGTCCACCTGGTAAGCGTCCATGCCGTAACCGATTCCCTTGTCGATAAACTGCTTGCAGCGGAATTGCTCGTTGCTTGGTGTGGAAAGTCCCCAGGCATTGTTTTCAATGGCAAAAATGACCGGCAAATCCCATACGGCAGCTACGTTAAGCGCTTCGTGAAAATCGCCTTCACTGGCGCCGCCATCACCTGAAAACACAATCGTCGCTTTGTTTTCACCGCGCAGGTTGGAAGCCAGGGCAATCCCGTCGGCAATTCCCAGCTGCGGGCCGAGGTGGGAAATCATCCCTACAATTTTATGCTCTTTGGAACCGAAATGGAAAGAGCGGTCACGACCTTTGGTGAAACCCGACATTTTCCCCTGGAATTGGGCAAAGAGGCGGTTGAGGGGAATTCCCCGCGTGGTAAAGATCCCCAGGTTACGGTGCATCGGAAGCAGGTACTCGTTATCATTCATGGCCAAAGCGGCCCCTACGGAAATTCCTTCCTGTCCCCAGCCGGAAAACCATTTGGAGATTTTTCCCTGGCGGAGCAGAATCAGCATTTTTTCCTCAATGAGGCGTGGTTTTAAAATGGCTTTGTAAATAGAGACCAACTCCTGGTCTTCGAAACCTGTCCTGTCAAATTGTATCGCTCTTTTTTCGAGTGTTTCCATACCTGCTTTTAGCACTTTAAAAAAAGAATAGCATGAGGAGTCACGCTATTCTTTTGTTGTTATTCGTTTTTATTATCTAACTTCTTTTTGTCTTTTTACGGGTGTTTACTTCAGGGTAAAGCTGTCCGTACCAATCAGCTGCCCGTCGCAATAGATTTTCACCTTGTAATTTCCTTTCACGGCTTCTTCGCCATTCAGATCAAAGTAAATGGCCATGTCGAGGCGCTGGTTGTTGTAATCGATTTCTTTCCGGTCGGAATAAGCCATGTCCCCCATATCGGTTTTCACGATGTTGTTGGACTTGCTTTGCAGGGTCCGCCCTTCCGGGTTGATGATCTGCATGTAAACCGTTTTCCGTCCGGCGGAAGCAATCGGGTTTTCGGAAATCGTAAAGGAAGAACGGATCTGTACACAGTTCTTGGCTTTGGTCGTTTCCTCGGTCGTGTTGTTCAGCTTCATTTTCAAACCTACGGAGTGAAAAGCATAGGCATTGAGCTTGGAACCTTTTCGTACCTGCTCGGCGCTTTTCTCGGCTTCATTCTTAAACTGGTCGCGCTCGGCGGTCGTTTGATTGAGGTTGGAAGTCGTTGTTTCGAGGTCTGAAGTGAGCTTCAGGTTAAGGGTGTTCAGGGAATCGATCTGCTTCACATAACCTTTCATGATGTTGCGCAGCGTTTCGTTTTCTTTCCGGAGGTTGAAAATCTCGCGGGCGGAAAGTTTTTTGTTGCGGTTCATCTGGTCGATGAGGCTTTGAATCTTTTCTTTCTGAATGTTGAGGCTGTCTGCTTTGGAAGCATCTTTTTCAATCAGCGCATCGTAAGTTTCGAGCATGCGTTTGAAATCCTGTTTCAGATCGTTGCTCATATCGCCCACGTAGCCGGACATCATGTCGTTCATGCCCTGCATATCGGCTTCGAGTTCTTTGTTTTCATTGGCGAGTCTGTTCAACTCTTTGTTTTTAGTAGAGATGACGTAGGCCATGTAAGCTAAAACCCCAAGCAATATGATCGTAATAATCAGCAGGACTGCGCTGCCGCCTCTTTTTGGTGTTTCATTCGGTGATTCTGTCATAAAAATAAATTTTTACAAATATACGAATAAATGCTTAGTTAATCAATAATTTCAGCATTTCAGGCGAAAAATTCTGGTAGCTCAGCGGGCGTAAAAAGCGGTACACCGCATCTTTTCCAACAGCCGTAAAACGGGCATCCGTAGTGGCCGGAAAAGGCCCTCCATGATGCATCGCCCGGCACACTTCCACCCCGGTCGGAACACCGTTCCAAACCAGGCGGCCGGCTTTCAGCTCACAAAGCCTCAGGAAATCAATCCGCTGTTTCATTTCTGCCTCCTGTGCAAAAACACTCAGCGTCAGCTGTCCCTTCAAAGCCGAAGTCACCGCAAGCAGGTCTTTTTCATCTTGCAATTCAACGATCAGCGTATGGGAGCCAAAGACTTCTTCCTGGAAAAGCGGGTTTTCTAAAAAGGCCTGAGCTGCTGTTGTCCTTAGCAAAGGCTGGATTTTATTTTCAATTTTATTTTTAGTTTCAACTAATTTTATAATATTTCTGTTTTTCTCTAATTTTGATGCTCCTGAACGGTAATTCTCCCAGATTTTAGGGTTCAGCATTACCTGGGGCGGCATTTCGCTTAAACTGAAAGAAAGATCCCGTTTAAATTGCTCGGCAGCCGGAGAGGCAAATAGGAAAATCAAACCCGGATTGGTGCAAAACTGGCCTGCATTGAGGTTGATGGACTGCGAAATTTTGGAAACCAGGTCTTTTTGCTCAAAAGCGCTTTCAAAAAGAAAAACAGGATTGACACTCCCCATTTCGGCAAAAACCGGAATGGGTTCCGGGCGGCTTTGGGCTAATTTATACAAGGCCATGCCACCGCCAAAGCTGCCTGTAAAGCCTACCGCTTTTACATCCGGGTGAAGCACCAGCTTCTGCCCTGCTTCGATTCCCGGGTCATTGAGATTGGAAAATACGCCGTCGGGCATCCCGCTTTCGAAAGCCGCTTCGGAAACCAGCTGCGCTACCAAATCACCGGTTCCGGCATGCATGGCGTGAGATTTCACGATCACCGGGCAACCGGCAGCCAATGCCGAAGCGGAATCGCCGCCAATCGTTGAATAAGCAAAGGGGAAATTACTGGCCCCGAAAACCACTACCGGTCCAAGGGCCTTGAAATATTTAGCCAACGCAGGCTTGGGACTTCCGGCCCGGGAAGGATCGGCAGTTTCGGACGAACTAAAATTCCAGTTTTCATCCGAAATCAGTTCCGCAAATTCATGAAGCTGGTGAATGGTGCGTCTGAGCTCAATGAGGGCGCGGTTTTCGGGCAGACCGGATTCCAGGCAGTAACAGACCATGAGATCAGACCTGTTTGCATCAAGCTTAGCGGCAATTTCCAATAAAAAAACAGCACGCTCTTTCCCGGGGAGATTGGAAAAAACAAGAAAAGCGTTTTTTGCTTTTTGCACGGCAGCTTCCAGGTCGGAATCCGTGACACCGAAAATATCAAAGTCGTTCTCGCGGTTATTTACAGGATTAAAAGTCCGGAATTTAGACGAAAAATCGTCCGATTCGGTGTAACCAATCCGGTTTTTACCGCTGATGCGCATGGGATTTAAGCTTCCTGCAGATCAAAAACATAGCTTTCCATGATTTGGTTGGAAAGCAATTTTTTACAAGCTGCATCTACTTTTTCGCTGGCCTCATCTTTGGATGCTGCATCCACGAACAGGCGAATGTGACGACCGACACGTACACCTGTAATTTCAGGCAGGCCGATGTTTTTCATACTGTTCGTTACGGCTTTTCCTTGCGGGTCAAGCAAAGCATCTAAAGGCATTACATCGATTTCAGCTTTGAATTTCATGTTTTTTGCGTTTAATTAAATTTTCTACTAGGGATAAAATCAGGTACAAAATTATAATAATTCCCAGAGACCAATACAGGGTAAGCGGAATAAGTAATGAACAAGTTATCAAAAACAGGTAGCGAATCTCGTTACCTTTCCATTTGAAATGCTTGAATTTCAGGGAAAACAAGGGCAGTTCGGCGACCAGCATGAGTGACATGACGGTGATGATGCTGATCATCACGACCGGATGAAAAATCAATTCGGCTATTCGGTAAGCGAGCGTCCCTCCCTGCAAATCGAGCGACATCACCAGCGGGAAAGTACAGAAAAACAAGGTGTTGGCCGGAGTCGGAAGCCCGATAAAGCTATCCGACTGCCGGGTATCGATGTTGAATTTCGCGAGGCGGAACATGGAAAAAAACGGGATCAGGAAGGCAGCAAAAGCCCAGTAACCGATTTTGTTGTTTACTGCGAAGCTGACGCCAAAATTGAACTCATTCACCGAAACATCATAAACCTGGTTTTTCAGCAAGAGCACCGTGAACATCATCACCCCGGGAGCCAGCCCGAAAGTCACCATATCCGCCAATGAATCCAGCTGTTTCCCCAGCTCGCCCTGCTGTTTG
>CBINGV010000113.1:0-10793 GCA_966250255.1 uncultured Flavobacteriales bacterium
CATTGTAGGCCGTGGTGAAAATAAGCTTGTATTTGAGATAGGAAGTTTTTTCCACGAGCTCAAAACCGCTGCCCGAAGGCATCTCGATGTCAAGGAAAAGGATATCCGGCTGATGTTCCTCCACCAGCTCGATTCCCTGGCTCACACTCCCGGCCCGGCCAACAATTTCGATTTGTTTGAAATGTTCTTCTATCAAAATGCTCAGCGAGGTAATCGCCAGGACTTCATCGTCAACAATAACGGCTTTTATTTTCATCGGATAATCGGGATTATGAGTTCAACCTGTGTGCCGGCCGGTTCTTTGTTTTCATCAAAGAGGTCGACAATCGAAATTTTGGATTCGGCTTTATAAAGTTTATTGTATAAATCAATGCGGTTTTCGGTCAGTTTGATGGAGGCCGACTGGTGGTAACGGATTTTTTTGAGTTTAATCTCGTTGGCCCGGTCGCGCCCGATCCCATTGTCGCTGATCGTACAAATGATGTTTTTTTCGTGCATATCGAAGCTGATTTCCAGCCTGCCTTCCCTGCCCTCAAGCGGTGACAGGCCATGGTTGATGGCATTTTCAATGAAAGGCTGGATGATCATCGCCGGGATACTTACGCCCAGGCATTCCTTATTGCTGATGTTGATGGTATACTGGAAACTGTAAGCACAGCGCATCCGCTCAATTTCGATGTAATCCTGCAGCAGGCGAAGCTCTTCCTTTACCGTCACAAAGTCGTGGCGTGACACCTGGATCACTTTCCGCATCAGGGAGGAAAATTTGCCGAGGTAAAAGTTGGCCTGCTTGTTTTCATTCGCCAGGATAAAGCCCTGGATCGAGTTCAGGGCGTTAAACATGAAGTGCGGGTTCATCTGGGCGCGGATGACATTGGCCTGCAAACCGGCGATTTGTACCTGGATGTAATTCTTTTCCTGTTCTTCGGCCTTGATCACTTTCGTGCGGTGATTGATCAGCAGATAAACCGAGGTCACGAGAATAAAGCCCAGCAGGCCGATAAACCACCATTTTTGCCAGAAAGGATATTTGATGGAAAAATAAAAGCTGTCGTGCGAATTGGAGTTGGTTTTAACAATGAACTGGTATTCGCCCGGCGGCATTTTATTGAGGCTCACAGTGAGGTTATTGGTTTTATGCCACACGTCATCAAAGCCCTTGATCAGGTAATAATATTTCGTATTCCGCGCATTGGTATAATTCAGCGCCAGAAAACTGATCTTAAGCTTATCATCGCCGTATTCCAGCTCTGCATTGTTTTGCAGTTTCTTCACATAGCGCGAATTGACTTCCGTAATATAAACCGGTGAAATTTTGTTTTGCTTGTCGAGATCGCTCACCGGCAGCTTATAAAAACCATTGGTTGTGGCCAGGTAAAGATCACCCTCTTTGCGGAGAATACTATTGATTTGCCCGATTCCGTAGCCTTCCAGGTAAGTATAGTTGATGATCTTGTTTTGCCTCCGGAGCAGAACCCGGCTCAAACCGTCGTTGGTCCCTACCCAAAGGCTTCCGTAAGACCCCATGTAGAGGTTACGGACATAATTCGTCGAAAGTCCGTTTTCCTTGTCATAAAGCAGCAGTTTTTTCTTTTTGTCGTAAAACATCAGGCCTTTTCCGAAGGTACAAAGCCAGAGCCCGTCTTTGGTTTCGACAATATCGTCTATCCTGAAACCCAGGTTTTTATTCACAAAATCATTTGAAATCCAGCGATGCGCCCTGAGATCGAAGCTGAGCAGCCCCTTATTCGTGGCCAGCCACATCGTATCATTGACAATCACAAAGCTGTTGATCCGGGAGGAAGCTACCAGGATCGGCTCCATGATTCCTTTTTTGCGGTGATACCGCCGCACACGCGTCATTCCGAGTAGATATTCGTAATCCTTATATATTTTTATTTTTTTGACGTGCATTGTGCCTTCGTAGCTCTTTTGAAGCCCCTTTTGTTTTACCCGGAGGTCAAAGGGCACGCTGCACAAACCGTACTTCCCGAGCACATAACAATAAACCTGGTTATTTTCAATGTAAGGCGAATAGTAAAAAATGCTCATTTTTAGCCTCCTGGCTACCAGGTCTTTATCATAAATAAACAGGTCTCCCAGCTTTTGGTTTAAAAGAATATGGCCCTTATATTCCACCAGGTGCTCCATTTCTTTCGACCCCCGGAATAAAGTTAAAAAATCAAAGTCCGGGATGTATTTCACCCCGTTGTAAAGGCTTGTGATCCAAATCCCCCCGTCCATGTCGAAAGCCATGGCAGTAAAATACTGGTCCCGGAAGTAGTACTTGTATGTTGCCGGATTTTTCCGGTCCGGAAAATGATACATGCCGTTATTGGTCGTAAATACCCACAGGCCATCCGATTTGTCGATGTAGAAATTAACAATGTTGACATTGATCTCCGTCGACAATTTCCCGTTTTTGAACAGCATCAGCTTGCGCTTATCAGCCAGGTAAAACTCCGATTCGTTCACCTTGACGATTTTCATTCCCAGGTAGCTGACACTAAAACCATGCAAATCCCGGAAATTGGTCACTTTATTTTTCCACTTTTGCTCATACCTGAGCCGGACATCAATCGAACAATCCTTCAGGTAGTTCGAGTCGCAGAAAATGCCATACGTCCCGTAAATGTAATCGCCCTTTTTATTGAATTCCAGGACGAAATCCGATTTCATTTCTTTCCGTACCGGCTTTGCCTTATAGGGATAGGCGCATTTATACAGCAGGCCCGAAATGATCGTCGAAACCCAAAGTGTATCGTGTTCATCCACATAAAGGGAGTGCGCGAAATCTTCAACAGCCATGACCCCGGGACCGGCATTGAATTTATGTTTGAGCACTGTAATCTTGTCGTTTTCAATATAGCCGACATAAGACGAAATTGTAATAAACCAGATCCTGCCTTTGCTATCTTCATACAATTTGGTGATCATCCGCTCGGGCAAGCCCTCTGCCAGCGAAAAATTAACGAATTTCGCCCCGTCATAGCGGCAAATCCCACCATCGGCAGCAATCCAGATAAAACCGCGCTTATCTGTCAGGATATGATGGGTTTCATTGGAAATCAGCCCGTCGGTTACCTTAAAGTTCTTCGAAAGCGGATCTTGCGGTTGGCTTAGCTGCCGTTCTTCTGCGTTTAGCGGAATTATGCCGCCCCCCTCCTTTCCTTTGGTATAGGCATGCACATCCCGCACAAGCCCCTGGCTCAAAAACCGGGCGGATAAAAGAAGGAAAAGCACCAGTACCTTACCGCTCAGGAAGGAAACTGGGATCCGGGAAGTCAAATTCGGTATGCGCATCAATGGAGCGGTATTGAAGGACAAATGTACGAAGCAAAAGCTTTCAAAAATGATTACCAGGCCATTATATTGAAGGAAATGCCACCTTAAGTTTCACTGTCCGAACCCGGCAAACAAAAAAGCAGGCCCTGAAGCCTGCTTTTTCTTATCTTTTTGGATGATTTAGTTCTCCATCATTTTAATCAGGTTGAGCGCTGATCCCGCTTTAAACCACTCGATCTGCGAAGCATTGTACGTATGGTTCAGCTGGATGCTCTCTTTCGTACCATCGCTGTGGATGATTTCAAGCGTCAGGGGCTGGCCCGGCGCAAAAGACTCCAGGTCGGTAAAGTTGAAGCTGTCGTCTTCGTTGATTTTGTCGTAATCCGCTTCGTTGGCGAAAGTCAAACCAAGCATTCCCTGCTTTTTGAGGTTTGTTTCGTGGATACGCGCAAAGGATTTTACAATCACGGCACGAACGCCCAGGTGGCGCGGCTCCATGGCCGCATGCTCACGGGATGAGCCTTCCCCGTAATTGTGGTCGCCTACAACAATCGAAGGAATGCCGGCCGCTTTGTAAGCACGCTGAACCGCAGGAACTTCACCGTAAACACCGGTCAGCTGGTTTTTCACCTCGTTGGCTTTCCCGTTGAAGGCATTTTCAGCACCGATCAGCATGTTGTTTGAAATGTTGTCGAGGTGACCACGGTAACGCAGCCACGGACCTGCCATGGAAATGTGGTCGGTTGTACATTTTCCTTTGGCTTTGATCAGCAGTTTCGCACCCAGGATGTTTTTACCGTCCCAGGCCGGAAAATTCTCGAGCAACTGGAGGCGCGAAGAATCCGGCGCAACGGCAACGATCACATGGCTTCCGTCTTCAGCCGGTGCCTGGTAGCCCGGGTCTTCAACGTCAAAACCTTTGGTCGGAAGCTCATCTCCTTTTGGCGGGTTGAGCTTCACCTGCTCTCCTTTGTCATTGGTCAGCGTATCGGTCAGCGGGTTAAAGCCGAGATCACCTGCAATGGCCAGCGCAGCCACCATTTCCGGGGAAGTTACGAAAGCATGGGTGTTCGGATTACCGTCCGCACGCTTGGAAAAGTTCCGGTTGAAGGAATGTACAATCGTATTTTTTTCTTGTTTATCGGCACCTTCACGATCCCACTGCCCGATGCACGGCCCGCAGGCATTGGTGAAGACTTTGGTACCCATTTTTTCGAAGGTCGAGATGATCCCGTCACGCTCAATCGTGTAGCGTACCTGCTCGGAACCGGGATTGATCCCGAATTCGGCTTTCGGCGTAATGCCATGGGCCACGGCCTGCTCCACAATAGAAGCCGCGCGGGACATATCTTCGTAAGAAGAGTTGGTACAGGAACCGATCAGTCCCCATTCCACTTTCATTGGCCAGCCGTTTTCCTCGGCCTCGGCTTTCATTTTGGAAACCGGTGTCCCCCTGTCCGGCGTGAACGGCCCGTTGATGTGCGGCTCAAGCTCGGAAAGGTTAATTTCAATCAGCTGGTCAAAATATTTCTCCGGGCTGGCGTATACTTCGGCATCACCCGTTAAATGTTCTGCAATTTTATCGGCGGCATCCACCACTTCCTGGCGCCCTGTGGCAGCGAGGTAGCGGCGCATCGAATCATCGTAACCGAAAGTGGAAGTCGTTGCACCGATTTCAGCACCCATGTTACAGATCGTTCCTTTCCCGGTACAGGACAAAGAAAGCGCCCCTTCACCGAAGTATTCAACGATAGCGCCTGTTCCTCCTTTTACCGTCAGGATGTCGGCCACTTTCAGGATCACGTCTTTCGCAGAAGTCCAGCCGTTCAGTTTGCCGGTCAGCTTGACCCCGATCAGTTTCGGAAATTTAAGCTCCCAGGCCATTCCGGCCATTACGTCCACTGCATCGGCGCCACCAACCCCGATGGCTACCATGCCCAAACCTCCGGCATTTACCGTGTGGGAATCCGTACCGATCATCATTCCACCCGGGAAAGCGTAGTTTTCAAGCACCACCTGGTGGATGATCCCCGCTCCGGGCTTCCAGAAACCGATCCCGTATTTATTGGAAATGGAAGAAAGGAAGTTGAATACTTCGTTGTTTTGATTTAAAGACTCCTGCAAATCCTTGCTGGCACCCACCTTCGCCTGGATCAGGTGATCGGCGTGAACCGTGGATGGAACAGCAACTTTCTTTTTCCCGGCCTGCATAAACTGCAGCAAGGCCATCTGTGCGGTTGCATCCTGCATCGCTACACGGTCCGGCGCAAAATCAACGTATGATTTCCCGCGCTCAAAAGCTTCGGTAGCGTTTCCATTCCACAAGTGGGCGTAAAGGATTTTTTCAGAAAGTGTAAGTGGCTTGCCTACTATCTGGCGCGCAGCTTCAATGCGCTCCGGAAAACGGGCATACACTTTCTTAATCATGTCTAAATCAAAGATCATAGTTTTCTGTTTAATTTGAATACTGAAAAATTTCGCGGTAAATTTAATCAATTCAGACGACTTTTTCCAGTCCGGGAGGATTTTTTTTTGAGGAAAACAGGCTGTTCGGAAAAGTCCGGAGATCCGGCACAAAAAAAGCCCCGGGGTATTTACCGGGGCTCGTATTTTTCTGAATCGGGCAATGCTTATTTTCCGCGTGCGCCGCCGGTTTTAACCGGGGCCACTTTTTTAGCCGCAGCCGCTTTCGGGGCTTTGTCTTTCGCCGCTTTGGGAGCGGCTGCTTTTTTCTCTTTTGCAGGCGCTTTTTCCTTCGTTTCGGAAGCCTTTGCTTTCTTAGGCGCTTTTTCGGCCGGTTCGGCAGCAGCCTCTTCTTTTTCTTCTTCTTCGAATTTCAGCTCACCGGCTTTGTGAAGCAGGTTGTACCACTGGAAAATCTTTTTGATATCGGAAGCGTAAACGCGCTCCTGGTCAAAATTAGGCAGGATTTCCAACAGGTAATTTTTCAGTTTGTTGTTGTCCTCTTTATGGGAAATACAGGCTGCACCCTTCTCTTTCTCGTGGATGGACTGGAAAATCAGCTTCAGGGACATATCTTCATCATAGGTATAGATGCTGATGTCGTCGAGTGCTGAAATCCGGTCGGACGAATACGCCGGGATTCTTTTTTTGTCTTCGAGGGACTCCACAATGATGTTGTTTTTTCCCTGTGCTACAACTTTGTACAAACCCGGTTTACCGGAAATAGAAATGATGCCTGTTAAATTCATGCTTATTTGTTAAGTGGCGCAAATATAGAAATTTATTTTTCTCCGCTACATTTTTTCAAATTTTGTCGTGAAAATTTTGTTGCCGGATTCCACGCGCAGGAAATAAATGCCTTTGGCCAGTTTCTCCACATTCAAACTGTTCAGTTGCTTGTAGGTATCAAAATGGCTTTTCCCCTGGAGATCCAGCACAGAAAAGCGCTCATAAGCCGGCAAAGCGTCCAGGAAAAGGACAGTTTCAACCGGGTTGGGATAAACGCTCCCTTCGGATAAGCTCTCCTCCGGCAGCGAAGCATTTACCTGGTAAACATTAGAAAAGCTCATACAGCCGTCCGGGCCGGTGGTGGCCACCTGGTAAGGGCCTACCTGGCTGATCGGGCCGACCAGGCTCTGGAAGGTTTGTCCCGACAGGGGATTCCCGTTATGGTACCATTGGTAATTCGCTGCGGCGGTAGAGCTCAACACACCGCCCGATTCGGATATTACAGGCGCTGCCGGCGGGTTGCCCTGCCCTATCGTCATGGTGTCGCGCTCTTTACAGGCTTTGTCATCATAGGTATAGGCCGTATAAAAACCGGTCGCCGTAATGGTCAGGTCGCTGGCGTTGGTACTTGTTCCGGCATAGAGCCAAACCGTTGAATCCAGGCTGGTGTTTGTCGTAATGCCCAAATCGGCCTGCGGACCGCAAAGCAGGTGGAAACCGTCGATCTCCATCGCATAGCTGCGCTCTAGCAGGGTATTCAAAGCATGCGGCTTCCCGTTTCCGTAAGCATAATTCGGTACGGCCCCGGTAAAATTATCCGGGAAGGCCTGGTTGATCAGGTCGTTTTTGAAATCCAGGTAAGTGGCCTGGCTGCATTTTTCGAGGTAAAGCGCTGCAATGCCCGCGATGACCGGCGAAGCCATCGACGTACCGCCATTGGCATTGTGCCAGCCGCCGATATCGATCTTCACATTGTTCACCGGGTTGTTTAGGTAATCCAATGGGGCAGCGGTTAGCGAAAGATCGCCCGGCGCACTGACATCCGGCTTTACCAAACCGAGGCGTGAAGGCCCCTTGCTGGAATTGATGCTCAGCGTTCCGGCCGGCTCGTCTGCCACGATTACTTCATTGTTTTTGTTGGTATAGGACTGGCGGTTGAGGAAATTGCCCACCGTGATCACTTTCTCCGAACAGGCCCAGCCGCTTACGATGCTTTGCAGGGAATCCACGGGACGATAATGGACAATATCCGGGAACTCGGCTGCTGTCGGCAGGTTTTGGACAACGGAATTCAGGCCGAAACCGGCACCCGACCACAGGTCGTAATGTCCCGTTCCGGTCGCCGTAGTAATAAAGCGGTAATAATAAGAAGTGGAATCAACACTGGTAAACAAAACCTGCAGGTGGTAATTTCCGAATTCGACGGAAGGATAAATCTCCAAGGTGGCCAGGCGATCGCCATTGCTGTTGCGCAGGGTATCTTCGATTACACCTCCGAGAGCCATGGAAGTTGTGATGAAATTTGCGCTACGCGCACGGGAGGCATAAGTTCCCGAAGGCAGGTTGGCCCCAAAACCGAAACGCACATTCTGCATCTGGCTTTGCGTGGCCCAAAGCTCAAAGAAAATGGTATTCGGCCCGAAAACGCCATTCGGGTTGTTGCGGAACCAGACAAACGAGCTATCCGCTGCTACATCCGCACCGACATGGTATTTGCCGACATTCCCCGAATTACCGGCAGCACAGACCACAATCCGGCCGGGCTTTTCGTCCAGCAGATCCTCGATCAGCTCGGAAGCGGGATCGTTTCCATCGTGGGAACCGAAATAATCACCCAGGCTCAGGTTGATCACGCAGGGCATGCCCATTTCATCGGCCTTATCAAAAATAAACTGGCAGGCATCCGCAATGGAAAGCGACCATTCTTCGAGGTCGAAATCAGTCCGTACGAAGATAAATTTGGAATCCGGCGCCATGCCTTTGTTTTTACCATTGGCCAGCCCGTTACCGATGGCGATCCCGGATACATTCGTCCCGTGAAAGCCCTGCCCCCCGAGGCTTCCGAACTGGGCAGCCGTCACGTGCAGGTTGATGTCGTTGCTGTCATATACCAAACCATAACCATACGGCTGAGGGATATTCGGATGGCCGGCTGAATCGAGCTTATGGTCCCAAAGGTACAAAGCGCGGGTCTTTCCATTGGCATCCAGGAAATCCGGGTGACGGAAATCAATCCCGTCATCCACAATCCCCACGATAACGCCTTTGCCGGTGTAAGGCATTGAAAGCCCCCCCGTGCCGGAATGCACCTCGCCGACATGGGTTTTCACCCGGGTAGAGTCATTGAATGTTTGCGGACGGGCATTTTCAAAATAAAAGTCTTTGATCGCGCCGCTGTCATTGAGCTCCTTCATTTTAGCCGGCGTCGTGGTGATATACACCCACTCTTTCGTCAGCCTTTTCGGCTCAATTTGATGCTTTCGGAGAGCTTCCAGGGTTTTCGGGCCTTCATAAACGACTGCAAAGGGCATATTCTTATCCGCTTTGCGTCCCACCAGCTTATCAAATCCGAATTTGACAACCTGTGCATAAGTGACATGAGCAAACAGTAGTAACAAGCAAAGTAGCAATCCCTTCATTTCCGTTCAAATTTTAGATTAACCTTTCAAACTAATATTTTATAAAAATATAAATTATTTTGAATGACAATTAAAAAAAAACATGATATTTGTTAGCATGTTCTACACAATAGAACGTTTCGAATTTAAAAAAGTAAATCAAATATGAAAAAAATCATTCTTCGGTTAACTTTCTCCTTTGTCTCCCTGGGTTTTACCAGCGTAGTATTCGGACAGGTTGACGCTAAAACCCTGAACTGGTATAACGGGAAAGGTCCGGGTATGCAAACGGAAAAAGCATACAGCAAACTCAAAAGCAGAAAAACACAGACCGTAATCGTAGCAGTAATCGATTCCGGTATCGATATTGAACACGAAGATTTAAAAGGTAAAATCTGGACCAACACCAAAGAAGTTCCGAACAATGGCGTGGATGACGATAAAAACGGCTATGTGGACGATGTTCACGGCTGGAATTACCTGGGGAACCCTTCCGGTCAAAACCAGAATGACGTACGTCTTGAAAAAACACGTATTTATGCCCGCCTGATTGAGAAATACGAGCGCCTCGACCCGAACCAGGTAGCGGATGCCGACGTAGCGGAATACGAGCTTTATAAAAAGGTGCGTAAAGAAGTACGGGAAGAAAAAGACCAGTACGAGCAAATCCTCAAGCAAATGGAACAGATGCCGATGATCATGCAAATGATCCCGGAAATGGTCAAAGAAGCCTTGGGTAAAAGCGATTACACCTTAAAAGATCTCGAAAACTGGAAGCCTAAAAACGAGCAGGAAGAAGGCATTCGCGAATTTGCGATCTCTATCGCAAAAGGCGAAGTAACCGAAGAGGTTATCAAAGAACAAACGGAGCAGATCAAATCGACGATCAACTCCCACCTGAATGTGGACCATAACGACCGCGAGTTCATCGGCGACAACCCCTACGATTTCAACGATACCAAATACGGGAACAAAGACGTGGAAGGACCGGATGCTTTACACGGAACCCACGTTGCCGGTATTATCGGTGCGATCCGCGGAAACGGCCTGGGCGGCGACGGTGTAGCAAACGACGTGGCGATCATGTCCCTCCGCGCTGTACCGAACGGTGACGAAATGGACAAAGATATCGCGCTGGCTATCCGCTATGCGGTTGACAACGGGGCTTCCGTGATCAACATGTCTTTCGGAAAAGGCTACTCTCCGAACCAGAAAGAAGTATACGAAGCGCTCAAATACGCCGATTCCAAAGGTGTATTGCTCGTGCACGCAGCCGGCAACGATGCGGCCAACGTAGACGAAACGGACAACTTCCCGTCTTCCATGTACTCCTTCCAGACGGAAAAACTGAACCATTACCTGACCATCGGAGCTTCTACTTACAACGCCAAGGCTAACCTGGCAGCCAGCTTCTCCAACTACGGAGCTACCAAAGTAGACGTATTCGCACCGGGTTTTGAAATCTACAATTCCGTTCCGCAAAGTGCTTACAAAAAATTACAGGGAACTTCCATGGCTGCACCGATGGTAACAGGAGCCGCAGCGATGCTGAAATCCTACTTCCCTACTTTGAGCATGGCTCAAATCAAGGATGCCCTGTTGAAATCCGCTAAATCGTACAAAGGTTCCAAGCAGCAAAAGCCAGGTTCCGATGAAACGATTGATTTCGCGAAGCTGAGCACAACCGGCGCAGTGATC
>CBINGV010000114.1:0-10755 GCA_966250255.1 uncultured Flavobacteriales bacterium
TTCCCTGGGTGAAATCACCAAGGCTTTATTTGAAGTGGGCGGACAGTACAGGCGGAATATGTAAAAAACATTCGAAAATTTGATATTCGTAGATTCAAAGCCGGGAGTTTTTCCGGCTTTTTTATTAAAAAACCTGAAATAAGTTATTAAATCCGTACTTTTTTAGTAACTTTGAAATAAAGCAAAAGTATGAAAGTGGTCAATTACACCGAGTTGAGGCTGAACCTAAAAAAATGGTTTGATCTCGTTGTGGATAATGTCGAGGAAGTTATTATTACCCGTAAAGACAAAAAAGACCTCGTGTTGATCTCGCTCGAAGAATACAATGCCTTAAAAGAAACCAGTTATTTGCTTTCCGGCAAAAACAGGAATGTCCTGCTTTCTTCCATTGAAGAAGCCAAAGCCGGAAAAATCCAGGAAAAAGGAATGCTTGACGAATGAGGATTGTCTGGACACTCACAGCCTGGAACGACTATCTCTATTGGCAATCCACTGATAAAAAGAAAGTCAAGCGCATCAATGAGCTCATCAACGCTATTTTAAGAGAGCCTTTTTCAGGAGTTGGAAACCCGGAAGCACTGAAATACGATTTACAGGGATTCTGGTCCAGGCGAATTGATTCGGAACATCGTTTAGTCTATTCTGCCGATGAACACGAGCTTGTCATTGTTGCTTGCAGATACCATTATTAAAAACGATAAAAGGGCAACTTGCGGGTTGCCCTTCTTTTTTCAGTGAAAGTAGTCGTGGTGGTTGTTTATTTTTTCCGGGTGATGGTCTCAAAATTGATCGTCGTGGAAATTCCTTTTTCATCAACGAGGTATAAGCGGTGTTTTCCCGGTGAGGGACTCAGCGCCAGGTGGTGGATTTCTTTGGTTTCGCCGATATAATCATCATCCAGGTGCCAGAACACGCGGATCTCCGAGTTGCGGTGCGTGGCTTCGAAGATCGTTTCCCCTCTTTTTCCATCCATTTCGAGCGGAATGTAAATGTTGGCACCCGGTTTCGGATAAATCACGGCCAGCGAATTTTCAACCAGCTTGGACAGGCAATCGGCCTTGTATTCCGGGATCGCCTTGTAATTGGGGTGGGTATTTTTATAATACTTTTCGATCACCGGCGGCAAAACAAACCAAGCTTCGTGTTTCATATTATCCACACTTTCGCAATCGCTGTCGACCCGCTGACCGCTAAACTTGTTGAGGTGCAGCAGCTGGTGATAGGGACAAGCCCTGGATTTCAGCGTGGTTTTCGGCAGCCATTTCTGATCGCTCCGCGGACAATATCTCCCGGCACGATGCCCGCTTTCGTGACAAACAGCCACTTTACTCATATCGGCGTAAGGCTTTTCGAACCATTCACGGGCATTCGGAAGCTGCTCAAACACATCAAACATCAGCGGAGCCGCGGCATTCACTCCCGTTAAGCCCGGGCGGCCTTCGCCATCGGCATTGCCCACCCAAACCGACACCACGTATTCCGGTGTCAGTCCAATCGACCAGGCGTCCCGGAAACCGAAGCTGGTACCCGTTTTCCAGGCGATTTTCTCAGAAGAAGAAAAATAATGCCAGTTGTCGGCCTCATCCGGGCGGTTTACTTCAGTCATGGCTTCAAAGGTTTCGAAGATACAGGCTTTATCGCTCCGATATTTGGTCTGGCTACCACGGTGCTTTTCCCGGTAATTCATCCGTACACCGCTCACCGTATCGGATTTGAGGCGTTGGGCCATTTGGGTATATGCATTGCTGAGATCAACCAAACGCGCCTCCGCCCCACCGAGGATCAGCGACAAACCATAATGACGCGGTGCCTGTTTCAGCGTAGTCAGCCCCATGTCTTTGAGCTGGTCGTAGAATTTGCTCACGCCGTAACTGTTCAGCAAATGCACCATCGGGATGTTCAGGCTGCGGGACAGGACATTTTTGGCCGGCAGGGCGCCGTTGTAGTTTCCTGAAAAGTTTTTGGGCGAAAAGCTGCCGAAGTGGGAAGGAATGTCCGTCAGTAACATTTCCGGTGTGATGATCCCGTCTTCGAGACTTTTTTCATAGAGGAAAGGTTTTAAAATACTTCCCGTGCTTCGCGGTGCTGCGGCACAATCCACCGCACAGCCGTTTTCTTCGCCTTCCATATCGGTGTTCCCGACGTAAGCGAGCACTTCTCCCCGGTCGACGGAAGTCACAATCACCGCCCCATTGTAAATGCTGTTTTCCCGGAGCTGGTTGTGGTGAATTTGAAGCTGGGCGATGACTTTTTCCTGCAAGTTTAGATCCAGGGTTGAGCGGATGGCTTGTCCTTTGAGTTTGGAAGCATGGTATTTCATCAGCAAATGCGGCGCCAGTTGCGGAAGCGCCAACGGTTTCCCGGGAAGCGGCTCCGAAATTGCCAACTGATAACTGCTTTCATCCAGTTTTCCGGCTTGATAGAGGCGTTTCAAAAGCCGGTTGCGCTTTCCAAGCAGAGCTTCCTGGTTTTTGCCCGGGTAGATCAGGCCCGGGGCATTCGGCAATACGGCCAGCGTTGCGCTTTCCGCCCAGCTGAGCTCGGAGGCTTTTCGCCCAAAATAGCGCCAGGAAGCGGTTTCCAAACCAACCACATTGTTCCCGAAGGGTGCATGCGAAGCGTACATCGCCAGGATTTCGTCCTTGGAATAACGGATTTCAAAACGCGTGGCGATAAACATCTCCACCAGTTTTTCGAAGTAGCTGCGCTCGGTATTTTTACGCATGATCCGGGCGAGCTGCATGGTAATCGTACTGCCGCCACTGACGATTTTTCCTTTCTGAAAGTTTTGTTTAAAGGCCCGCAGAATTCCCTTCAGGCTGATGCCGATGTGCGTTTCAAAATTGCGGTCTTCGAATTCGATGATACACACTTTGAATTTTTCGGGAACCTGCTGCATTTCCGGGAAACGCCACTGCCCGTCATCTGCAATTTTAGCGCCGAGCAGGTTCATGTTGCGGTCGTACAAAACCGTTGAAGTGCTGTCGTTAAAGGGTTTTTCGGGCAAACAGTTGATGTACCAGATGAGAAACAAGCCCAGCAGGACCAGCTTCGCCCAGCGAAAATAACGCTTGTTGCGTTTTCTGAATGCTTTCCATTGTTGGTATCGTTTTTTCATTTCCCTGCTGAATCTGAACCGAAAGTAGGCCGAAGCTTTTATATAAATCGCGCGATTTTATTATTCGCAGCCTTTTGATTAGAATCTGTTTGTTATCTTTGATTAAATAATTTCATTCCTTGAGAAAAGTCCTCTTTATTTTTTTGTTTATCCTGCCGGAAATCTGCCTGGCACAGCAGTTCAACTTCACCAATTATTCGGTGAAGGAGGGTGTTGCCCAATCCCAGGTTTATGCTTTGCTGCAGGACAAACGCGGTTTTCTCTGGATGGGCACCCGCGGCGGCGGACTGAGCAAATACGACGGGATCAATTTCAAGACGTTTACGGAAAAGGACGGGCTCAGCAACAATTACATTTACGACATCAAACAGGATAAAAACGGCAACCTGTGGATCGGTACAAATAACGGCCTGACCTTCTACAACGGCCGCCGTTTCCGGAAAATCCCGGTAATCGGTTCGAATGCCCTGCTGGAGGTGCGCGAAATTGCCTTTGATGCGAAAAACCGCCAATGGCTGGCCACCAACAATGGGCTTTACCTGCTGGACGGCAAAAAAACGATTTCTGTTTCAAGCCTGCTTCGGATCCCGAAAACGATCACCACAAGCGTATTGATTGACCGCCAGGGCCAGGTTTGGTTTGGAACAGGCAACGGACTATTCCGGGTATGGGAGGTGAACGGGAAATTCAGCGTTGAAAAAATGGGAAATTCCAACCACTTCCTGAACAATGCCATTACAAAAATCCGGGAAGACAAGGAAGGAAAATTGTGGATCGGGACCTACGGCGACGGCGTTTACGTGAAATCCGGGAAACGCGTGCACCGGATCGACCTCCAGCAGGAACTATACAAACAAACGATCCTGGACATCTATTTCAGCGACGACAACACGGTTTTTCTCGCCACGCTCAGCAAGGGCGTTTGCCAATACAACGTACAAAGCAAAAGCTTCTCCTGGCTGACGGAAAATGAAGGCCTGAGCAACAACCACGTGCGAAGCATCATCCGAGACAATACCGGCAATTACTGGTTCGGGACTTCCGGCGGCGGGGTTTGCAAATACTTCGGGAAGCAGTTTACGACCTACGATAAATCTTCGGGACTGGCCGGCAATTTCATTTACAGCATTTTCCGGGATTCGCAGGGAAGGCTGTGGGTCGGCAATTCGCAAAAGGGCGTGAGCATGTTGAAAGACAATGTATTTCAGGGCTTTTCGGCTGAAAATGGTTTTGTCAATGAAAAAATAAAAGCCATTTCGGAGGATCGCTTTGGGCGGGTTTATTTCGGAACGGACGGCTCAGGCGTGTTTGTCTACGATGAGGTAAATTTTGTACCGATCCCCGAATTGCGCCGCAAATACATCCGGGCCATTATCCGCGACCGGGAGGATAATCTTTGGGTGGCTACCGCCGGAACCGGGATTTACAAAATCAATATCGGGGAAAATGGCTACGAAATCGAAAATTTCACCACGGAGCAAGGCTTGCTGAACAACCGCATCACCTGCCTGCACCAGGACAAAAAAGGCCGGATCTGGTACGGAACCGAAAATTACGGCATCGGTTTCATTGCCAACGGGCAGGTTTCGAAGGATAATTATACCAGCGAGCGCGGCCTGGCGTCAAACATTATCCGCTGCTTTACGGAAGACCAGTCGGGAAACCTGTGGGTGGGCACTGCGGGATCCGGGATTTCCGCGATCGAAATTTACAAGGCGCACATGCCCGTCCGATCTTATGGTTTGAAGGACAACCTGACTTCAGCGAATATTTATCTTTTGGTCTGTGACGAGAAAAACAACCTGATGGCCGGTTCCGAAAGCGGTTTGGACCTGATCCGCTTCAACGGGAAAAATATCCGTTCGATCCGCCATTTCGGCAGAGGCGATGGTTTTACCGGCATTGAAACCTGTCAGAACTCCGTTTTCAAAGACGATGACGGTTCGATCTGGTTTGGAACAATAAACGGGCTTTCGCGCTACAATCCGACCTATACGTTCAAAAATCAGTTTGAGCCGGTCATTTCCCTCACCGATATTAAATTATTTTACGAAAGCCTGGACAAAACGGCTTTTAAATCCTTCCTGAAAGACTGGAACCAGGTGCGCGAGCTGCAATTACCTTACGATCAAAACCACCTGACTTTCAATTTTTTCGCCGTGAACCTCAGCAACCCGGAAGCCGTCAAATACCAATGGAAATTGCTGGGCTTCGACGAACATTGGTCTCCGGTTTCGAAAGACAATACGATCCTCTACTCCAACATCAACCCGGGAAAATATACTTTCCTGGTAAAAGCCTGCAACGAAGACGGGATCTGGAATAAAACCCCGCTTAGCATCAAAATCGAGATTTCAACTCCTTTCTGGATGACCTGGTGGTTCCGGAGTTTAGTTGTTTTTTCTGCGATCCTGCTGCTTTTCCTCTTTTTTTTCTGGCAATTGAAACGCACAAAAGCCAAAGCGCTGGAAGACAATAAGCGCCTGCAAATGGAAAAGGATTTCCTGGAACTGGAACAAAAAGCCCTGCGCCTGCAGATGAACCCGCATTTTATCTTTAACGCCCTGAATTCAATCCAGGGACTGATCGGTACGGGCAATGAGCAGCAGGCACGTTATTACCTGGCGAAATTTTCGAGGCTCATGCGTCAGATCCTTGATAATTCCCGCAACACCTTCATTACGCTGGAAGAAGAAATCAATACCCTGGAAAATTACCTCATCATTGAGCAATTCTGCAATGGCAATAAGTTCGATTACGAAATCAGCGTGGACGAAAGCCTGGAAAAGGACTACATCAAAATTCCCCCGATGCTTGTTCAGCCTTTTGTGGAGAATGCCATCAAACACGGGATGAAAAAATACGATGGGCAACACCGCGGCTTTATCCGGATCAATTTCGATGACCGCGAAAAATTCCTCGAATGTACGATTACCGACAACGGGATCGGGCGCGAAAAGGCCGAAGAACTGATCCGGAGCAGCATGGAAACCTATCACCAGTCGACTTCCTTCCTTGTTACCCGCGAACGCCTTGATTTGTTGCAGGAAAACCTGACACAGGAAAACTTTGAAATCATCGACCTGCACGACGCTTCGGGCGAAGCAAGCGGCACTCAAGTGATTATCCGCATCCCCATAAACTAATTTGTATGATTAAAGCCATTATTATTGACGACATTGAGCAGGCCCGCATCACCCTGAAAAAGGACCTGGAAACTTATATCCGCGACCTGGAAGTTATCGCTGAAGCCGACAGCGTGGTGGAAGGCGCCAAATTGCTGCGCAAAACGAAACCCGATATCCTTTTCCTCGATATCCAGATGCAGGACGGAAGCGGTTTCGATTTACTGGACATCCTGGGAGAAATCGATTTTAAGATCATTTTCATTACAGCTTCGGATGCCCATGCCATCAAGGCCTTCCGTTATGCAGCGATCGATTACCTGCTCAAACCCGTTGACCCCGATGAATTGGTAGCGGCGATCGAACGCTTTCGCAAATACGGCATCAATGAAAGTGAGAATTACCGCTTATTGAATGATAGCCTGAAAAACCACAGCAAACCGAACGAAAAACTGGCGCTACATGCCCAGGACAAAATCCAGGTGGTAACGATCAATGATATCATCCGTTGCGAGAGCAGTGTCAACTATACGACTTTCTACCTCAAAGACGGCAAAAAAACCGTGGTTTCGAAGACCCTCAAAGAATTTGAAGATTTGCTCGAACCCCACGGTTTCTATCGTGTGCATCAATCCCATCTCATCAATACACGCTGCATCAAAGAATTCGTGAAAGTGGAAGGCGGGCATTTAAGCATGGTTGACGGCAGCATCATTCCTGTTTCTACCCGCAAACGCCCGGAAGTGATGAAAATGCTGGAAGAGTTGTAGTTATGGCCCGAAATCTCCCTAACTATCAACCCTCCAACCCCTAACTAACTATCTAACTACTAACTAATGAATTTACTACCCCTTAACCACTTCCACCCACTGGCCGCCTTTGCGGGCCTGGATGTTATGGTCGTACATCGCTTCCGAATACACCGCCGGCAGGTAGAATTTCCCTAAATACGACGCATTGAGGTAAACCCGGAAGCTTTTCTTCTGGTTTTCACCCAGGTCGTAATAGGTATACACCCGGTCATCACGCACATCCGCATAACGCGCTGCCCGGCTTTGCTCATGCCCGTCCATCCGCGTGTTGTGGATCTCCCAGCCTGCAGGGAAAATCTGGTTGATGGCCATTTCGCGGTAAAAGCCTTTTTTACCCGGGTTTTCAATCTCTATTTCGGCATAGAATGAAGTTCCCTGGCTGATTTTTTTCGGGTTTAGGGCATTGCCTTTCATATCAAAGTAAGAAACCCGCATTTTCAGGTTCTTTTCTACATCCTGGCGATCATCGGTCAACGGAATGTACTTGCGGATCACTTTGACGAAAAGGCTGCTTTTAGATTTGTTGACCAGTTTGAGCTTATTTTTAAGCCCGTATTTCTTGTCGCCAAAAGCCAGTTTTGTCATCTTTCCTTC
This sequence comes from uncultured Flavobacteriales bacterium, assembly GCA_966250255.1. Lineage (GTDB taxonomy): Bacteria > Bacteroidota > Bacteroidia > Flavobacteriales_D > Crocinitomicaceae > M2408. The sequence continues at coordinate 7,650 of CBINGV010000114.1, forward strand.
ATTCACCTCCACCGCTTTGGATTCATTGACCGTGTAGCTGAAACGGGCGCTCGCCGGCGGGGCATTCAGTCCGTAATACTGGGAAATTGCCATCAGGCTGTAAGCCGTTTCCTGGGTATTCATGAACTCGTCACTGCTAAGCTTCCGGCTGAGCTCTTCCACCAGTTCGGAAGCTTTGTTTTTGCGTTTCAACTGGGTCAGTACTTCGAGAATCATGGCTTTATCACGTTCGGCAGAGCCGTAGCTGTAAGACAATTCACGGTAAGCCGTTACTTTGGTTGACAACTGTGACACCAGTTTTTCTGCTATTTCACCTTGTCCGGCCAACTGGTAAGCCCCAGCCAGGCGCCAGCGGGCAATCGCGGAAATATTAGGCTGTTCGCGCATGCGGTTCATTGCCCCCAATTCCGGCTGGTTAGCAAGGGCAAGCAGGTACAAGCGGTAAGCCTGGATCATTTCATAGCTTTCATTCCCATGCGGATGCGTATAGAAATTGTTATCCGCCGACCAGTTTTTGGCCTCCTTCTGCTGGTATTTCAACCATTTTTCCTTGAGATGAGGCGGCAGGGCAAAACCTTTGCTTTCGGCTTCCAGCAGGAAATGCCCGGCATAATTGGTACCCCAGGCGCTTTCATCGGATTCGCCCGGCCAGTAAGAAAAGCCACCGGAGGAGGTTTGAAAGAGCTGGATCCGGCGAATAGCGGCTTTGATATGCTTGCTGATATCCTGCTGTTTATCAGCCGGCACCTGCATGATTTCTGCCAGGTAAAGCTGCGGAAAGGCCCCCGAAGTTGTTTGCTCGATACAGCCATGTGGGTAGTGAACCAGGTAATCGAGGCGTTTTTCCAGCCCGATCGACGGGTAAGCGGATACTTCCACGCTCACTTCGTTGGTGCCCAGAAGCCCTTTAAAATTCATGTCTGTGTTAAAGCTTTTACCTGCTTCAAGCACTTTATCTACCGTTTCATAAACAACCGGGTTGGATGGCCGGACATCGATTTCAATTTCTTCATACGCTTTTTCATTCCCGGAAACAGCTGTTATTTTCAGCTTCGCAACACCGATTTTATGGCCCACTTTGATTTTAAAGTTGACAATGTCATCGCCCGGTTCTGAAAAACTCAGGCTTTTGGCATTTTTATCCGCCAGGATGAGCTTATCGTCCAGTTCGATGCTGATTTTAACGTCTTTGATCTTATTTTCCATGGCAAAAACATTCACCGGCACCTCAATTTCTTCACCCGGTCCGAGTACCCTCGGGAGCGTCGGGAGGATCATCAGGGCTTTTTTGACCTGGACCGTTTTTTCGCAAGTCCCGTAAGCGCCTTCGTGCTGGGCCACAACCATCACACGCACCGACCCCACGTAGTTCGGGATATCGATCTTGTGTGTTTTTTCCTGTCCGGGTCCCAGCACGAAAGGCCCGATATGCCTTACCATCGGCTTAAAACGATTGGCTTTTGCTCCTTTTCCGGCCTGCAATTCACCGTCACCGCCGATACTGATCATCTTATTCATTTTCCCGGCATAGGCACCAATCACATCGTCGTACAAATCCCAGGTTTTCACCCCGAGCGCCTCTTTGGCGTAAAAACTACTCCAGGGCTGCGGTGTCTGAAAACGGGTCAGGTCAAGCAAACCTTCATCCACAATAGCCAGCGTATAGGTCATCTGCTTTCCGGATTGTTCCCGCACCCGGATGGAAGCTGTGGTTTCGGGTTTCAGCTCGTCAGCCATCGCCAGCAAAGGACTCAGGTGCGTTTGCGGATCATCCACGGCAAGCGGCAGGATTCCATACATACGGATCGGAAGGTCGTTTTTGGTATTGATGTGCGGCTGGATAAAGGTGACATGAATGTAAGCATTCGGCGCCATTTCCTTCGTAGCTTCCAGCTCATAAACAGTTTGGCCCTGCTGGGTTTTGATCCAGGTTTTACTCAGTACTTTGGAACGTGTCTCAACACTGATCAGGGCGCGGCCATTCGCAGCGGAAGGAATCGTCAGGCGGATTTTTTCACCCCTGGTATATTTTTCCTTATCGCTCGAAAACTGCAGCATGCTGGCATTTTCATTCAGTACGCGGTTGGAGCGGTTCCAGTAAGGCCAATCCACGGTAATCACCTGGCCGGTCTGGTGTTTGCCTTCCAGGTCCGTCGCTGTGACAATATAGCGTCCATAATCCGGGTAATTGACCCTAAAATTGAAACCCGCCTTACCATTAGTTGCACGTATAACCGTATCTTTTACAACAACGGTACCCGATCTTGAAATGTAATCGGCGAAATCCTCGCGCTCTTTTTCGTACCACCAGCGCCATTCAATTTTGTAGATTTTCACCTGGATTTCGCGGTCGGATGCCAGGTTTCCTTTTTTATTGAGGGCCACCACATCAAATTTGTAGCTTTTGCCGGTTTCGTAGCTTTGCTCGTTTTTATCGGAAAACTCAGGTACTTTCAGCCCCAGGTAGGTCTCAAAAGGCGAATAAGGAACTGTCAGGCGATCGATACTGAAATCCCCGCCCTGTTCAAACACCCGGGTGATAAAAGTAGCACGCAGTTTTCCCGGGGCATTTTTCCCGGCATGAAGCCTGGTTGGAACCATCACCTCCCCTTTTCCGTTCAATTTTCCGGCAAAGATCATTTCTTCCTCGGAAAAATAATTCCGGATTGGCGAATCGAAAACATAGTTCGGGTATTTTTCAAAATCCGTTTTTCCCTGGCTGATTTTGACGTTAATTTCCGTTTTCAGGTTTTTGGCTATCGCTCCATGCAGCCATTTGACGGATAATAAACTGCTATCTGCCAGGGCATGTTCATCTGCATCAAACAAAATCTTCAGCCTGTTGGGCTTTACGGTCTCAATCTTGATATTTTTTGTAAAGCTGGAATTGCCTACTTTCACCAAAGCCTGGTAATCACCCGTAATCGCTTCCTGCCCGGTTTTACAATGAAAACTATAGGTTCCGCCGGCATGCTCGCTTTTTGTTGTTTGGTAAACCACCTGCCCGTTCGGGTCGGAAAGCTCAAAATATACCGGGTGATTGGACGGCAATTGCTTGTCTTTGTTTTCCAGGATAAAATTGAGGTAGAGTGAATCACCCGGCCTC
>CBINGV010000115.1:0-10739 GCA_966250255.1 uncultured Flavobacteriales bacterium
CTTTGAAAGGCAAGCCAGGATTTCGTCCAGGTCGCCGAACAAAACAATCGCAACCTCCGATGGGAGCAGGCCGGTAGCTAAAATTGCCCCGGCTACGTTCGCGTCCGGAGCAAAATCACCTCCTAAAATATCAATCCCTATCTTCATGTAAAGAAGGAAAAGAATGAATTATACTGCTAATTCTTTCTCAGCAACTACTTTACCTTTGTAATAAAGTTTTCCTTCATGCCAGTGTGCATGGTGGAACAGGTGAGGCTGGCCTGTTGTCGGGCAGATCGCGATGTTGTTCGCAACAGCTTTCACATGGGTTCTTCTCTTGTCACGTCTGGTTTTGGACGTTTTTCTCTTAGGATGTGCCATTTTACTTTATTTATTCTTTTTGTCTTTCTAATTTAAATTTTTGAGGATGGACCAGGTATCTTCACCATCTTCGTCGTCCTCATCGTCTTCCCAGTTGTCATCCGGGTCGTCGTCATCGTCCCAATCCCCTTCGGGATCGAAATCGTCTTCCTCATCATCTTCGGGGTTCACGGTGTATGCTTTCACCATCGCCCACATTTCTTCGTCACACTGGCCTTCCGGGTGGATTTTCCGGCTGGGCACAGAAAGCGTGATGAGCTCATAAATTGGCATTTTCACGTTGATCTGGTACTCGTCCGGATCCATGATCACGAGGTTTTCGTCGTCCGATTCCCCGTGGCCGAATTTATAAATCAACCTGCAATCTCCTTGGATTTCAAGCTCCAGCGGCGCCGTACAGCGGTCACATTCACTCTCCACCGTGCCTTCCACCCAAAAATGAGCGATCAGCATGGTTTCTTTTTTCTCAAGCTCAAGGCGCACATGTAGCTTGCCTTTTTGCACGAGGGAGTATTCCAGGTCTTCAAAGAACGAATCGTTTACCTCGTATTCAAACAGGTGCTTCCCGATTTTCAGACCCACAAAGGGGATGTTGTAAATACTATCAGGCCGCGACACTGTAAAAAAATTTGGAGTGCAAAGATAGGAAAAATTAAACGAACAATGTTAAAAACTTTTATTTTTTTTGGAAATCAGCCTAAAAAGCAAAATCGGAAGACGACCCGTGGATTTGAAGCGATGCTTAGTTTTTTTTGATAATCAACAACAGCCGGGTGTAAGTAAAATTATCAAAGCCATGCTGGTCTGGCAGCATTTGAGGCAAAAAATTCCATTTCAAATCCGGCTTTAACAGGAGGCAATAATCGCTTATCGGGAAGTTAAATCCAAACCCAAAATTAAAGCCAAGATTTACAGGTAAACTTTCCGCCTTTTCCCGGACAAAAACCGGGCTTGACCCTTCTATATGACGCGTTCCCCGCAATTCTTTAAACACATTGAAATCAACATAGGGCCCCATTTCCAGGAAAAAACGCCGGCCGGATGAGAAATAAACCCGGAAATCAAAGGATGTGGAAACCATCATTTTTGAAATGGCTACATCCGTATAATATCGAATAAAGCTGGAACTGCTCACGTTGTAATAATCGTACTCATAATTTGAAAATCCGGCCTCCAGTCCCAAAACAAAATGGATTCCCCGATCGGGGTTGAAACTCCTTTTAACACCAAAATCAAAACCGGCTTTTCCCCTAAAATCAGGCGTCAATGACGCAGGAAACCAGGTATGATTAGGCCCGATGAAAAATTCGTGGTTTTTCCACAAAGGCTTTTCTTGCTGACCAAAGCCGGAAGTTTGAAAGAGCAGGAACAACCAAAGGAGTTTTTTCATGGTTTAAAAAATTTAAGCACTTTGTACATTACACACCTCTTCCGAATTTACTAAATACCTCTTCACACATTTCTTTCACATATTCAAATTCCGACGAGTCATCATAAATTTTGTTGAGCTCATCCATAATCAAAGGCGGAATGGATTCTGAAAAGTATAAAATTCCTGTTATTACATTCACCTTCCATTCGATATCTTCATCCCGAAGAATCTCAAGCAGGCTATCCTGGATCTCATACACATACGACTTGTAGGCTTCGGCTACCGTCTTCGCTACAGGCCAGTTGTAATCCTGGATCCATTCCAATAGTTTTTTCTGATGCGTTAAAAGATCTTCTTTAGTCGCTCCCTCTAAGGCTTCTTTATCAAATTTATCTAGTGGTATTCTCATCGCTCGTTTATTTTTATTAAAGTATTAGCCGCAACCCTGAAAGAATCTCAACAAATAATGCATCGCATGTTTCGCTTTGACATTGTCCTGCCCGCTAAATTCCTTTGCAAATATCCATTCCTCCTTTTTCGGATCATAATACGAACGGATACTGATAACCGATCGCATTATCCGGATCAAGCGCTTTTTGATGTAAATGCACCTGTAATTCAAAAAATCATAACCGCTCTCTGTCCACCAGTTTACGGCAGCACTATCCCGGATTTCCGGCTTAAATTTATCCTGTTGCAACAATTCGTCGATATTTCTTCCCGCATCCGTTTCCGGGCAGTTTAATCCCGTATCGGCAACCGACCCCAGTGTACCCGGGCTGGAATAAGCTACCAAACCTGCAATTATGAAAGCGAAGTTTACATAGTGTTTTTTACCCATCATTCCGCTAAACTACAAAAAACCACCTGCCTTGCGACAGATGGTTCTTCTTTTTATTTCTGGTTTTTGATTTTTATTTTCCTCCGCGTGTCGGGATAGTCGTCGGCTTCGTTGGCGTGGTGGCCGGTGTGTTCGCCGGGCGGGTTGGTTTGGTATCTCCGCCTGTTGGCTTGATGTCACCACCCGTTGGTTTTGGCTTCGTTCCGTCCGTTCCCGGGCCTTTCACCGATTTTTGCGGCTCGCATGGACTCGTCGGGCGGTTATTTCCTGTTCCGAAAACCGGCATCGTATTCGATTGCAGGCAGATCGTCCAATGGCCGTTTCCGCCTCCGTTCGGGTTTTTAACTTCAACGGTCAGCGTGCCGGTAAAGAGGTAATAATTCCCGTTATCCAGCATCATCGGTGAACCGTTTACCGTTACCGGGCCTCCTCCAGCGATCGGCTTGAAGTAAACACTGGTGGCCGGTCCGGAATACGTAAAGTTCGGGTTGCTCGCCAGGTTGTCGCGGGTAAAGGTGCCGTTCGGTGTCACGAGGCAGAATTCGTAAGCCGAGTTGCCCGGGTTGAAGCGCGGACCGCAAGGCTCGTTGCTCACGCTGCACTGGTTGCTGTAGCCTGTGTTGGAAACATATTCACCGTAGTTTGCACCATCGTTGCTGGTGTTGCAGCCCGATTTGATCCATACGCCTGTGATGCATTTACCAGCGTTCGCCCCTGTTCCGGAAAGCGTCACGTTCATCCCGCTCAGGTTTTGGAACATCTGCTCCTGCCCGTCATAGTATTTCAATACCACGTTCGTCAGCGCCATCGTACTGGTAGCCGTTACCGATTTGGCGTTGGACGTGAAAGTTGCCCCTACGGTCGGTTTGCAATCCGTTGGTGTGGTGTTGGTAGCACAATTGCTGGTGTTTTTCGGGTTACCGATCCACTCACCGTAGTTTTTACCGGCGTTGGTTTCGTTACATCCGGAGCGAATCCAGGCGCCCACGATGCACTTGCCTGCGTTGGCTCCCGTGCCGGAAAGCGTCACACTCATGCCGGAAAGGCCATCAAAAATCTGGATCGCGCCGTCGTAGAATTTCACCGCCACATTGATCAGCGGCAGGGTGCTTGTAGCCGTCATGCTTTTCGAATCCGTGGTAAACGTAGCGCCTACCTGCGGCTTACAATTGGTTTCAACCGGTTTTTCCTTCATTTTCAGCAGGCAGGACTTGGAGTCGCTACCGGCCTGGTTGGTCGCCATGATCGCCAGGTCGAGGTTGTTACTGTTGCTTGCCATGTTTACCGTAAACTGGAAGGTCAGCTTTCCGTCCTGGAGCACCGGATTGTAGTTCGATACCGGCTGGCCGTTGATGCGGATGGATACCTGGTTCAAATCCGTAATGTTCAGGATATAACCTGTGATCAGGTTGGTGCCCTCCGGCAAAATCGCCGGACAAGACCCCGGTTGCGTCAGCACGATCACCGGCTTGGAAATCACCACCGGTTTGGTATACACTACGGTTTTGCTGTCGGAAGCCGAGCCATACTGGTTCACGGCCGTAGCAACGATCACGTTAGCGCCTTCCACGAGTGTCAGGTTGTAAGTCAATGAGTTGTTGCCCACATTGAAATTAGCATTCACTGCCTGGCCGTTGATGGTCAGGGAAACCTGGTTCGCAGAAGTCACATATTGCGTGGTCGCTTGTACGTTAAAGGCGCCGTTTGTTGTCGGGTATGGCGTGGAAGCCGGGTTGGTGATCGTAATCTTCGGCGGGAAAGCATTCGGGTCCTGGTTGCGGATCACCTTGAAGATACGAACTTCCTCCCCGCAGGAGCTGGTCGCTTTCAGCTCGAAGGTATTCACTTTCAGGCCAAGCGCTGTCGTGAAGCTGAAGGTTTTGGTACCGGCGTTGAACACAAAGTTGATCGGCATACCGTTCAGCTTGATGCTCAGCTGGCTCGCGTCGGCGATATCGCTCACGTTTCCTTCCATCGTGAAGGTTTCCATAATCGTGGAAGCGTTCTCCGCTACGGAAGTCGATGTAATATTGATGTGCGGCTTCTTGCAGGCCTTACGTGTAATTTTGATCGGGAACCCGCCGGATCCGCAGTCGTTAGACGCCTGTACCAGGATCGTGTTCAGCCCTTCCACGAGGTCTACATTGGCCACCAAAATGTGGTTACCATTGTTGTACTGGAACGTTTTATCGACACCGTTCACCTTAAACACAATCTGCGACTGGTTGGCAATGTTCAGGATGTTCACACGTACTTCGTAGGTATTCACGTCCATCGTCGATTCCATGTTGATCGGCTGAATGAGCTGCAACACCGGTGCGGAACAAGGCTGGCTCGCTTCTTTGTAGATTACTACCGTGCTTACTTTCGTTTCACCGCACTCGTTTTTCGCGATCACTTCCACGATGTTCTGACCAGGCGTGTAGTTCACATTCAGATCATAAATCTTGGTGCTCGGGTTGAAAGCACCCGGGTTTTGCAATACCCCGTTCACCAGCACCTGGATTTGAGTACCGATTGTTACGTTCAATACTTTCAGCTTAACCGCATTGTTGCTCTGCGCAATCTCAATGCCGGAAGCATTCGGGTTGAGGAAGGTAACCGAAGGCTTATCGCACGGCTTCACTTCCTGCTTGTAGATCACGTTGGTCGTAGCGCTGTGTGTTCCGCCGGCATTGGTCGCCTGGATCATGAAAATGTTGTTCCCCAGGTTCAGACCGGTATTAAAGACCAGCTCTTTCGTTGCCGGGTTGAAATTGTACATCGCTGCGTTGATCGCCAGTCCGTTCTGGTAGAGCACGATCTGGGAGGCGTTTTCGATATTCAGGATGTTGGCTTTTACCGTATAAGTCGACGTGTTTACCGTGGTGCCCGCTTGTGCAGGGTTCACAAAAGTCACCACCGGCGGATCCACTTTCACTTCTTTTTTATAGATAATGGTGCGGCTGTCCTGCGACTCACCGGCCATGTTCGTTGCTTTGATGATCACGATGTTGTTGCCTTCATTGAGCGACATCGTAAAGTTCACCCGCTTCAGGTTGGCATTGTAGGAGAAGCCGCTGAAGTTGGTATTGTTTACCATTACCTGGATGTTTTGCTGGCTTTCCACGTTCAATACCGTTGCTTCGATGGCCGTTGTAGGCATCATCGTGTTGTATGGGTTCAGCAGCGGCGTTGTGATCGTTACTACCGGCTTGAGCAATGGCTCCGGCTCTTTGTAGATGATAGTCGTGGACTTGGAATCCTGCCCGGCTGTATTCGTCGCCGTGATTTCAAAGATATTCGCTCCCGGTACGAGTCCCGAGCTGAAATCCATCATCTGCGTGGAAGCATTGTAAGTAAAGGTATTGGAAACTACACCGTTGATGCGCAGGGTAATGTTTTGCGCCCCGGCTACATTCTGCACGCGGGCTTTCAATCCGTAGCTCGGTGTGAACACCGTAAGCGGGTTGATGATCGGGTCAACGAAAGTCACCACCGGCGGGATCACCACATTCGGTTTCTGGTAAATGATCGTTGTTGATTTGGAATCGACCCCAACGGCATTCGTACCGGTCACCACCACGACGTTCACTCCCTCAATCAGGTTCAGGTTAAACGTCAGCAGTTTGGTCGTCGGATTGAAGTTAAAGCCGGTGAAATTGGCCCCGTTAACATTGACGTTGATCCCGGAGTTATTATCGACGTTCAATACCGTAGCATTCACCGTATAATTCGGAACGCTCACTGTGGAAGGCGTTACGGACGGGGAAGAATAAGTCACTACCGGCGGCTGTACCGTAAATGGTTTCCTGTAAATGATTACCACTTGTTTGGCGTCCGTACCGTCATTGTTCGTACCGCGCACGAGCACCGTGTTGGTCCCTTCAACAAGGTTGAGGGTAGCCGCTACGTTGTTGCTTCCGGCGGTGAAGGTGAAGTTCGGCAGGATCTGCCCGTTCAGGGTCACCTGTACCTGTCCTTTTTCTGTTACGTTCAGCACGGTTGCGTTCAGGGCGAAAATACTGTTCTCGGTATTGTATGGCGTTGTCGCCGGGTTGGTAATCGTTACAACCGGCGGTTTCGGAGCTGTTGGCTGCGCGTAGATAATGATCGTTGTGGCCTGGGCAACACCGGAAGCATTGGAAGCTACGATTTCAAAGACGTTTTGTCCCGGAACGAGGATCACGCTGCTCTGGAAGTCATCGCTGCTGGCATTATACGTGAAGTTCTGGTTCACCGTTCCGTTCTGTTTGAAAGTAATGTTCTCGCGGCCGTCCACGTTCATCACTTCCGCACCCAGGGTATAATTCGGGTTGTTTACCGTGATCGGGTTGGTGCTCGGGTCCGTAAAATAAACCACCGGCGGCTGCACGTTCATAACCGGGTTGTAGATAATGGTCGTTGTTTCCGAATCGGAGCCGGAAGCATTTGTCCCGGTGATGGTCACCACGTTTGAGCCGATGTTCAGGTTCAGCGTCGTATTCAGGTTGCCGTTTGCCGGGTTGAAGTTGAAGTTAGTATACGTCTGCCCGTTCACCGTCATGCTCACCTGGGCAGCGCTCTGCACGTTCAGGACAGAAGCTACCAGTCCGAAAGACTGGGTGGAAGTCGTATGCGGGTTGGATTTCGGGTTGATGAAATCCACTACCGGCGGAGCTTCCTGCGCCTGGCGGTAAATGATGATCGTTGTTTCCTGGTCGGTGCCGTAAGCGTTGGACGCGATGATTTCAAAGACGTTTTGTCCCGGAACAAGCACCACATTGCTTTCCAGCTTATCGGAATTGGAATCGTAGGTGAAATTACCTACATAATTGCCGTTCTGGCGGAAATTGATATTGTCGCGGCCATTCACGAATTTCACCAAAGCGCGGATGTTGTAGTTCGGCTGTGAAACCGTCGTACCGGATACATTCGGGTTCGTAAACACCACATCCGGCGCCTGCGTCACTTCGTTCACAACCGGGGTGGTCGGTGTGCGTTTTTTCAAATGGAAACGGGTGTAAAAACTGGTGTAATGGTACCAGTCGTTTTCGTATTTCCCGGTCGGGTCATTGTAGCCGTCAAAATAATCCAGCTGCGTAAAAGTTGTTTTGTGCTCCACACCGAGTGACCAGCGCGGCGCCAGTTGATAGCCGATCCCGAAGCCTAAGCTTGGCATCAGGCCGAAAACCGCCTTACCGGAAACGCTTCCGTCGAGGGTCGTTTCGTATTTCCCGTCCAGGGTACTGTTTAAGGTGCTTTGCTTGAAATCAGGCAATTCATCGTAAGCGTACATAGAATTGGAATCCTTGCTGTTCAGGAGGTCGCCGTTGGCTTTGAAACCCGTAACGCCGATCCCACCGAAGGCATACACATCCCAACCGGTGTTTTCGCGCAGTTTGTTCAAGTGTACGACCAGTTCGAGCGACACTTCATTCGCCCGCGTCCAATGGTTCAGGACTGAAAAGCCCAGGCTGTCCCTGTAGTTTGTGTTTCCGCTGCTCAGGGCCAGGTTCGGACGCGCAAAACCGGTCGAATCGGTATCCTGTCCGTACCATTTACCATTCAGGTAACGTCCGCGGATGTCGAAAGACAACAATTTGCCGTAATTGTAATTGAATGATTTCCCGAGGGTTAATCCCCAGCCCCAATCGTTTTTGCTTTTCACGTCGGCCGTTGTCCACGTTGAGCCGGCGTTAAAGGTCCAGAACCAGCGGGAATCGTTGTCGTATCCCTGTTTCCGCTGACCGAAAAGCGTCAAGCATGTTAATAAAAATGCAAATGCGAGAGTAATATTTTTTTTCATAGCCCGTTAATTATACTGTTGAAAAGCGAAAGACGATAATTGTGCCAAAAGTGGCAAAAATTCTTGAAATTCGGCGTATTTTGTTAATTTTATACAAAAAATCAGGCAACAAATTGAAGAAAACCAACAGAAATACAGGCTTTTTCACTCCCCAAATGCTTTTTGTTAATGTTTCGTTAATTCTGTTTTCTACACTTTTTGCCCGGGCACAGGAAAGCTATAATCAATGTTCGCAGGCCCTCGAAATTTGTCCCGGCGTGAGCTTCCAGGTGAACAATATCGATGCGAACATTACCTTCTGTGTTCCCTGCGATGATAATTTCTCCGGCTGCTTTACGCCGAACAATACCATTTGGATGAAATTCACCACCAACAGCAATGGCGGCTTTACCCAGGTGGATTTCAGCAACCTTGTTTTTGAAAGCGCACCCGGACAGGACAGCGAAGCCCAGGCCACCATCCTGCGCGCCAACGCGCCCTGCGATGCCACAACTTACGCCCTGCAGGGCAACTGCGTGACGAATGCTACCGGCAATTTTACCCTCAGCGCCAACTTAGCACCCAACACCACTTATTATATTGCAGCGAACGGGGCCAAAAACGGGCCCGGCATAACACAGGCCGCCGAATTTACTGCCGATGTGCTCCTGAGCGGACCGGGCGTTGACCGCATTGTGCCGTTGATCGTAGCCGATTTCCTGGGTTTTTACTGCAAAAATGAAATTGCAACCTTCATTGCCCACCTGAGCAATTGCCCCGACAGCAGCGAATACCGCTGGTTCATCAACGATACGCTCGTTGGCGTGACACAGGACAGTATTTTCCAGACGAATGTGCTCAAAAACGGCGATGTGCTTTCCGTTTCGAATTCCTGCTTTTCGCAATGCCCGGTGCAGCCGGTTTCGGTAACTCCCCCGCTTTTCGTCTTTGATTTCCTTGTCGACGCCGGCCCGGATTTTAAGATCAATTACGGAAGCAGCGTCGGCCTCGTCGGCACAACGGATGCCAGCAGCTTTTTCTGGTCGCCCGCCAGCCTGCTTTCCAATCCTTCGATCCTTGACCCGGTGGCTTATCCCAAGGAAACGACCACCTATTACCTTACCGGCGAACTGAACGGATGCACCAAAACGGATGCCGTAACGGTAACCGTGGGCCTTACCCTCGAAGTGACGAATACCTTTTCACCCAACGACGACGGCAGCAACGATACCTGGGAAATTCCCGGCCTGCTGAATTATCCGAATTGCTTTGTACAGATTTTCGATCGCTGGGGCCAGCAGGTGTACAGCGCCACGGGCTACAACGAAAAAAAGGCCTGGGATGGCAACAAGAGCGGCAAAGCAATGAACGAAGGCGTTTATTATTACACCATCGAGCTCCGCGACGGCAGCGAGGATGTCCTGACGGGATACCTGAATCTGATTCGTTGACACCATGCCCTTTCCCCCTTCGGAGGGGGATTAAGGGGGAGGACTAATCTTAAAGTTTTTGATCATTACAAAGTCACATTTTATTTTCATGAAGTTATCTGGAACGTTCTTCGGAAAAAATTAACGGTTGATGCCTTCAATTTTACGGATCCTCCCCCTCGACCCCCTCCAAAGGGGGAAACAGAATTTTCACTATATTTGCCGAAAATTTTTCGAATGGCCTTAAAATGTGGAATCGTTGGCTTGCCAAATGTGGGTAAATCAACTTTGTTTAACTGTTTATCCAATGCAAAAGCGCAATCTGCCAACTTTCCTTTCTGTACGATCGAGCCGAACGTAGGAACGATTTCTGTTCCCGACCCGCGCCTGGAGAAGCTGGAAGGCCTGGTGAACCCGGAGCGCGTTGTTCCGACAACCATGGAAATTGTAGACATTGCAGGCCTCGTGAAAGGCGCTTCGAAGGGAGAAGGTTTGGGCAACCAGTTTTTGGCCAACATCCGCGAAACCGACGCGATCATCCACGTACTCCGCTGTTTCGATGACGGGAATATCATCCACGTGGACGGCTCCGTGAACCCTGTACGTGATAAGGAAGTCATCGATATTGAGCTGCAGCTCAAAGACCTCGAATCCATCGAAAAACGCATTGTAGCCATTTCCCGCCAACTGAAATCCGGCGACAAGGAAGTCGTGCGGGAAAACGACCTCGCCCTCCGTATCAAAGCGCATTTGGAGCAGGGAAAATCCGTACGCGCCCTGGAAGTGGACGAAAAGGAAAAAGAGCTTATTCCCAAATTTCAGCTGATCACCTCCAAGCCGGTACTTTACCTTTGCAACGTTGACGAAGCCTCCGTGAAAAACGGCAACCAGTTCGTAGAACAGGTGAAAGCAGCCGTGAAAGACGAAGATGCCGAAGTATTGGTGATCGGGGCCAAAATCGAAGCTGACATTACAGAGCTCGAAACCTAC
>CBINGV010000116.1:0-10709 GCA_966250255.1 uncultured Flavobacteriales bacterium
CTGAAGGCTTGTTTCCTTCCCAATCCATATCGCCGCGCGAAAAAGAAAGCTGCAGCTTGTAGGTCCATTTGGGATTGTACACAAAGCCGGCCATTTTGAGGCGAAGGCGCCGCACTCGCATTTCGAAGGTTTCCGGCGTAAAGTCTGTTTCGGATTTGGATTCGTAACCGAAACGGTTCTGCATCCGGAACTGGAACTGGCAGGAAAAAATAGAATCTTTTGCTACGAGCTCGATCCCGTTCTTGTTTTTGGTAAACACCTGGATGGCATTGTTCGCCTGTCCGTGGCCGAACCGGATAAAAAAAGCAAAAGCACCGGCGAGGATCAATTTTTGTGTCATGTCTTCGAAAAAATTTGCGGCAAAACTAAATCGTTTCTTTCAAGATTAATAAATTATGAAGCAATTGATAACTTAATATTAAAACTCTTAACATTAAATTAATATTGAAAGTTTTTCAATGCGCTATAAAAGGCTTGTTTTTAGCTGCTTGAATTTTCACCCGAACAAGGCCCGGCTTTTTTCCCGCAGGAAGGTTATGTTAATGTTAAGTTTAAATCCCGGTGAAAAGCCATTCAAAAGTTTCGGCTAACTTTGCCCTTTAAAAATGTAAACTAATGGCAAATATCTTAAAATTCTTTTTACCGAAAGACCGCGTTTTTTACTCTTTGTTCGAGCAGGCGAGCCAAAACCTCGAATCGATTGCGGGGAAACTCGTAAAATGTGTACACGAATCGGATTTCAATAAAAGGGCGGTGATCATCAAAGAGATGGAAGATCTCGAGCACCAGAATGATGAGCTGACGCATGAGATTTTTGTAGAATTAGGGAAAAACTTCATCACGCCGTTTGACCGCGAGGACATTCACAGTTTGGCAACTTCCCTCGATGATATTGCCGACCACATTTACGCAACAGCGAAAAAAATCAACTTTTATAAGGTAGATCCCAATGACCAGGGGATCCAGAAAATGGCGGATGCCATCCACGATGCGGTGCTGGCGGTAAACTCAGCCGTAAAAGAGCTGCGCAACCTGAAAAACACGCAAAAAATCGTAGAATGTGTGATTAAGATCAACAGCATCGAAAACCAGGCGGATGATATCTTCGACCTGAGCATTGAAAAATTATTTGATTCGGATATCGATGCCAAAGATCTGATCAAAAAACGTGAAATATACCAGATTATGGAGATTGCAACCGACAAATGCGAGGATGCCGGGAACGTAATCGAGTCCATCGTTGTGAAGTACGCTTAATCATTTACCAAACTTCAGCATAAGATGTTTACCTTATTAATCGTAATTATTGCCATAGCCCTGCTTTTCGACCTGGTGAACGGTTTTCACGATGCGGCCAACTCCATCGCGACAGTCGTTTCCACGAAGGTGCTTTCGCCTTTCCAGGCCGTGGTTTGGGCGGCAGCCTTTAACATTCTCGCTTTCTGGGTTTTTGATATGAGCGTGGGAAATACGGTGGCCAAAACGGTGGACAATTCCGCCATTGATCTCTGGGTGATCCTTGCCGGTCTGATCGCTGCGACCTTTTGGAACCTGTTCACCTGGTGGCTCGGACTTCCGTCCTCTTCTTCCCATACGCTGATCGGTGGTTTTGCCGGAGCTGCCGTGGCCCACGCCGGTTTTAGTGTTATCGAATCCGCAGAAATCCTGAAGGTAATCGCCTTTATTTTCCTGGCGCCTATCATCGGGGGACTCATTGCTTTCTTCATTACGCTGGTCACCATTTCGAGGAGCTTTACCAAAAAAATGGTGTGGATCGCGATCTTGTCGGCGATTACTGTTTACCTGATGATGTACATGGTGGAATACATGGACGTGAAGCCGGTGATGATGTGGATCGTGATCGGGATGCTGGCTTTGTTCGTCCTGGTTTACGTTTGGTTCCAGATTGTACACGGCAAGCGCCAGACAGCCATGAAAGAATCCAACATGTATAAAAAACTCCAGCTGCTTTCTTCGGCTGCTTTTTCCCTCGGACATGGCGGCGCGGATTCGCAGAAAGTCATGGGAATTATCTGTGCGGCATTGATGGTATTTGCCAATGAGCACCGCGCAGGGAAGGTCGAAGGTGACATTCCGAAGGCGTTGCAGGTAACGGAAGAATTGCAGATCGAATACAAAAACGATGAAGGCAAAAAGGAGAAATTCAAGCCGGAATATTCCTTCCTCACACAAGACCACAAGAAAGAAGATAAAATCGAAGTATATACCAAAGGCCACGATATTTACGATGCCGAGTCCAATGTCCTGATCTTTAAAGATAAGATGCTCAACCCGGAATACGTGGAAGCGGGAATTTTTGCCGACTACGTTCAAAAGACCGGTGAGCTGAAGGAAGGTCATAAAATCAAGACCAAGGTGAATTCGCACACGATGCCGGGCTGGATTGCCTTTGCCTGTTACCTGATGATTGGTTTGGGCACGCTGATGGGAGGCTGGAAAATTGTAAAAACCATGGGGACAAAGATAACCAAGGTGACACCGCTCGAAGGTGTTTGTGCCGAAACGGCCGGAGCTCTGACGCTCTTTACTGTTTCCAACCTCGGGATCCCGGTTTCCACCACGCACACGATCACCGGATCGATTATCGGGGTGGGGGCTACCAAACGCCTGAGCGCCGTACGCTGGGGGGTGACCATCAACCTGCTCTGGGCCTGGGTGCTGACCATCCCGGTGAGCGGATTGCTGGCTGCCGGTTTCTATTACCTGCTGATCTGGCTCAAATAGAATTGAAAACGAAGAATTAAAATGGAGAATTGGTGACGGTTCTCCATTTTTTGTTGCACAATAATTCTTCATTCTCAATTTTCCATTTTTCAATTCTCCATTCCCTGAACGTTTTAGTTGTGTATTTTATAGGGTAGTGATCTAATTAACAGGGTTTTGTATATATTTGAAGCCTAACTATAAACAAAACACGTATGAAAAACACTACAAAAGTGATGCTCGTGCTGGCGATGGTTTTCGGTATGAGCGCATTCGGGTTTTCGCAGCTGAACGGGGAGCAGCACCGGGCAATTAACCTGGCAAGACAAGCGGCAGCCGAATGCTTCGACCGTTCTGACCTGCAGGGCTTGGAAATTAATTACCAGCTGACGGAAACGTCCATTTGCGACTTCCTCCCGGGCCCAACCGGCAATGCAGCAATTTTTGGCTATCGTGTGGACATCGCAGCAATTGGCCGCTGTCCGCAGAATGTGCAGGAAACCTGTCTCCCGGTTTACATTCCTTTAGCTACGGTTTACGTGAGCTGTGGCAACCAGGAAGTAATCGAGATGACCTGTCATTAGAATGGAGAGTTGAAAATGAAGAATTGAGCCCGGTGAAAACCGGGCTTTTTATTTGATTGAAAAGTAGAATTGGGAATTAATTTTCCATTCTTCATTCCAATTCATCGTTGTTTTCAAGGCCCAGGTCATCCAGGATGTCTTCGTTGATTTTACGGCGTTTTTTGATTTTGAACTTAATCACCGTAGAATACAGGTAAGCCAGGAAAAAGCCAAGCCAGGCAATTTGTGGCCAGGGAATAAAACGAAAAGTAATTTCAATAAAGCCCTGACGGACGATGTGTTCCGTATCGCCGAATACATTAAACAGCAGGAAAACCGTACTGGGCAACAGCACAAAAACCGGGAAGGTGCAAATGGCAAACAGGATATAGGCGGGCGGGTTGCTCCTGATCTTGAAGCGGTCACCGATGATCAGGCCCAAAATGAAGCCCCCGCTGAATGTATAAATGAACTCGGTCACTTTAAGAGCCTAAATTCTACATTTTCAACTCTACAGTTCAATTTTTCATTCTCAGGTAGCGGATCACTTCCGCAGCGCCCATCAGGCCGAAAAGCCCGGGCATGTAACTGATTGTTCCGTAAAACGAGCGTTTGAAATTGCTTCCGTCGGTCATTTTTAAGGAGTTTTTATCCTGCAGTTCACTGGAGAAAACCGCGCGCACCTGCTTGAAGCTCACGTCTTTTTTACGCAGCCTCTTTTTGATGTGATGTGCCAGCTTGCAATTGTAGGTCTTATCCAGGCTGGAAATATGAACGCGCGACGGGTCAACCTTGCCACCCGCACCCAGGTGCGAAATGATTTTGATCTTGAGGCGCAGGCAGGCAATGATCCATTCCAGCTTCGGACTCACGGAGTCGATGCAATCCATCACGTAATCCGGTTTTAGTTCACCGAGGATTTCCCAAACGCGCTCCGGCTGTACAAATTCTTCGAGGATGTTCAGTTTTACATCCGGGTTGATCTCGCGGATCCGTTCGGCGAGTACTACTGCTTTGTTGCGCCCGATGGTCGAATCCAGGGCTGTCAGCTGCCGGTTTTTGTTGGTTTCATCGAAATTATCGCCGTCAATCAGGGTAATCGTCCCGATCCCGGCACGCGCGATAAACTCCCCCGCAAATGAACCGATCCCACCCAGGCCGACAATCAGCACATGCGCCTGTTTTAAATTCCGGATTTGTTTTTCATCCAGCAGTAATTCCGTACGTTCTAACCAATTTCCCATCGCTTAAATGTTTCTCTGAAAGTTTGTTCCACCTGTTTTTCAAGGGCGGGCAAAGATAAGTTTTTTATTTCAGCTACCTTGCTGTAAACCGCCGAAATATCCGTTTCCTTCTCGTCGTCGGTTTCCGGTAAAATGCGCTCAACCGGAATGTGTTCCAGGGCGTCTTGGAGTTTCCGGTCGTGAAAAATGGCGGGTCCGATCCCAATGAGCAGGCCGCTCCGAAGTACTTCCTCCAGGAGGGCCGTTTTCCGGAAACCATGATAAATCCAAACTTGCTTCGGGTTGAGCTCCGTTTTGATTTTATAGCATTCGTTCCAGGCTTTCACGCAATGCAAAATCAAAGGAAGCTCATATTTTTCTGACAGTCCGATCTGGTTCCGGAAAACTTTTTCCTGTTGTTCCCAGGACGTTTCACATAATTTATCCAGCCCGGTTTCACCCACGGCCAGGCAGTTTTTCTGCCGAATAAAAGGCTCAGTGTCAATCCGATGCCCGGCTTTCCAGGGATGGATTCCCGCCGAATAATAAGGAGCCTGAACAGGATGGCCGGCTTCCAGGTTCAAAATTTCTATGCCCTTACCCTGCTGAAAATGAGTGTGGAAATTGAAAAGCATCGCATTTTTTTGTGTTTAAAGTTAAGCTATTCTGATTTTTATTTCTATTTTCACGACCATAATTTTAGACGAAACTTATGGTAGAAAATATCGAAACAATAGCTGGTGTACAGGATCCGCCGATGAAAAAAGGTCACCCGAAAGGTCTTTGGGTGCTGTTCGGAACGGAAATGTGGGAGCGTTTCAACTTTTATGGAATGCGTGCCATTTTGACGCTCTTTTTGGTTAACTCACTGCGAATGAATCAGGAAGATGCTGCTTTGTTGTATGGTGGTTTCCTTGGTTTGTGTTACCTCACCCCTATGTTGGGTGGTTTTATCGCCGACCGTTTCCTGGGAAACAGGAACTGTATTATGATTGGCGGTTTCATGATGGGAGTGGGACAGCTTCTGTTGTTTTTCAGCGCAACTGTATTTAGTTCAAGTCTGAGTTTTGCTACAACTTTAATGTGGGCTGCATTGGGAGTTATCGTATTTGGTAATGGCTTTTTCAAACCGAATATTTCGAGTATGGTTGGAAGCCTTTATCCTAAGCAGGAAAAAAACAAACTTGATACGGCTTTCACGATTTTCTACATGGGGATTAACCTCGGGGCTTTCCTGGGGCAAACGATCTGCCCGCTCGTTGGTGATGTGAAAATTGGCGATGTTCAAAATATTCACGCTTTTAAGTGGGGATTCCTCGCTGCATCAATTGCCATGTTTATTGGAACGCTGGTTTTTTATTTCCTGAAAAATAAATATGTTGTTTCACCGGATGGAAAGCCGCTTGGCGGGCTTCCATCAAAAAATGAGGCTTCTGACTATGAAGAAGGGGAGGCTCAAAAGGCTGTGTTTTCTACTGCATCCTTATTAATGTCACTTGTACTTTTTGTCGGTTTGTTTTTCGGTTTCCGCACTTTGTTGGGTGGAGAGAGTTTAATTTATCCTTTGATTTATGCCAGTGGTATTACGCTTGCAATTCTCATTATCACGGATAAGTCACTCACAAAAGTTGAGCTGCAGCGGATTCTGGTGATTTACATTGTGGCCTTCTTTATCATTTTCTTCTGGGCTGCATTTGAACAGGCGGGTTCATCATTGACTTTTATCGCTTCAGATCAAACTGACAGGGAGTTCCTGTTTGGTTGGGAAATGCCGGCATCTATGGTACAGGTATTTAATGGAGTTTTCGTTTTTGCTTTCGCATTGCCTTTCAGTATTCTCTGGGATTGGCTTCGTGCAAGAGGTAAAGAGCCCATTTCCCCTGCCAAGCAGGCAATTGGCCTATTATTGATTGCGGTCAGCTACTTCATAATTGCACATAACGTAAAAGGTCTTGGTACAACAGGTCTCTTAAGTGTTTGGTGGTTGATTCTCCTGTATTTGATTCAAACCTTCGCCGAGCTTTGCCTTTCGCCAATAGGTTTGTCTCTGGTCGGGAAGTTGTCACCGAAGCGATTTGCATCCCTGCTGTTTGGCGTGTTTTTCCTTTCAAATGCTGCAGGATATGCTCTTTCGGGATCTTTGGGGTCTATCCTCCCTCCGACAGGTGACAAATACAAAGCGGCTGAAGGAGCAAAAATTGAGCTTTCGGCGATTTTGGATCACAAGCAAGAGGCTACCGGTGAAGAACTATTTACACTTGCTAAACTGAATATTGCAAATGTGGATACCAAATTGGCTAAAGAAAATGGGCTTGATGTAAGTAAAAAACTTCAGAATATTGCGCAGATTGCAGCCAAAAAAGAAGAAATGGCCAAAAAGAAAAAAGAGTTTGTGAACACTTATAAAGAAAGCGATACAACTTTTACTGCTGCGCAATTCAACATAATCAAAGAAAAGCAAGTCATTAAGATGGAATATCCGTCCTTCGTTGGTTTCACGATTCATAATTTGTTTGAATTCTTCATGGTTTTTGTGGTATTGACGGGGCTCGCCTCTATTGTGCTGTTTATGTTAATTCCGTTCCTCAAGAAAATGATGCACGGTATAAGATAATGATTTTATAATTGTATATTTGAAACAGCATTTCGGTGCTGTTTTTTTATTTTATCAGATTCACTATGAGCGATAAGCACCTGTTGGACGAACCCGTTCCGAACAATGAGCTGGAAACCATCCAGAATTTTAAAGGCAAATACCCGAAGCAAATCTGGGCCCTGTTTTTCTCCGAAATGTGGGAGCGTTTCTGTTTCTATGGGATGCGCGGTATGCTGACCTATTTCATGGTGCATGAGTTGCTGATGAAATCTGACGTGGCCCAGTTGCAATATGGCGCTACCCAGGCTTTTGTTTACGCTTTTACCTTTATCGGTGGTTTGTTCGCCGACAAAATTTTAGGTTTTCAGCGTTCGCTTTTCTGGGGCGGCTTGCTGATGATTACCGGTAGTGTATTGCTTGCGATCGATCCGCACGGCTTGTTTTTCGTCGGGATTGCCTTTAATATTATCGGGACCGGTTTCTTCAAGCCGAATATTTCTTCCATGGTCGGGATGCTGTATAAAGACGGTGATTCGCGCACGGATGCCGGTTTCCTGTTGTTTTATTCCGGGATTAACATCGGAGCTTTTATCGGTGGCTACCTGATTGCCATTGGTATGGGGGATAGTTTTTTCAGTGCCTATGTTCCTGAGCATTTACGCTGGAATTTTGCTTTTGGTGCCGCAGCCGTTGCCATGACCATCAGTTTGATCACCTTTTTGTTTACAAAGAGAAAACTGGGGCCGATCGGGCTTTCGCCTTTGAAATCACTCGGTTTGAAAAAAGAACGTTTGTACCAGGGATTGGTTTATGTTGGGGCGCTTGCAATTGTTCCCTTAATTATCCTGATGGTTTCCACACCGCGCTACACGGATTATTTCATGATGATTGTCGGGCCTTTCAGCTTACTTTATATGGGTTACGAAATGACGAAAAACAATGTTTGGGAGAACAAAAAGCTGATCGCAGCCTTATTGTTCATTTTTTTCTCTGTTGTTTTTTGGGCGATTTTCGAACAGGCCGGAGGTTCCCTGAGCCTTTTTGCAGCCGACCACGTTGATAAAAGCCTGCTGGGAGTCGTTGACCTGAACCCGAACTTTGTGAACAACTCTTTCAACTCCTTATTTGTGATCGCTTTTGCCCCGCTTGTCGGCTTGCTCCTGATTTGGATGGCCCGGAAGCGCGTCGAGCCCAACTCCATCGTTAAATTCGGAATTGGTTTCTTGTTCCTGGGCTTAGCGTATTACCTGTATTATGCCTGCCGTTTCTTTGCGGATGATATGGGCAAAGCCTCCATGAATGTATTTGTCACGGCCTATTTTGTAGTTACCCTGGGTGAATTATTCCTTTCCCCGATCGGGATGAGCCTGATGACCAAATTGTCGCCTTACCGCATGCAGGGCTTCATGATGGGGATGTGGTTTCTGGCTTCGGCCTACGGGCAGTATGTGGCCGGTTTGTTTGGCGCCAGTATTTCCCCGAAAGAAGACGCTTCTGCCATTGAAAAGCTGAATGTTTACACAGATGGATACAAAGATTTTGCCTTGTATGCTATCATAGCCGGTGCCATTTTAATTGTGATTTCTCCCCTGTTCAAAAAACTCATGGGCGACGTCAAATAACTCCTGTTTACTAACTCCCTATTTAGCATCGATTTTTTATGTCTGAAAAAACAATAGATCAATTTAATAGTCCTGTACCGGTTGAAGACAGGAAACATCCAAAAGCCTTGCCTTACCTGTTTTTCTCCGAAATGTGGGAACGCTTCGGCTATTACCTCATGATCGGGATTTTTACCTTATACCTTAAAGATGCGGTTGATGGTTTCGGTATGTCGGAGGCAGAAGCTTCGGATTTATATGGCACTTTCATTGCCTTTGTGTTCCTAACACCTTTCATCGGTGGCTTGCTGGCCGACCGGTGGCTGGGGTATCGCCGCGCCATTACGCTGGGTGGTTTGATGATGGGTGCGGGTTATTGCATTATGTCGGCCCATAGCCTGCCTATGCTCTACCTGGGGATGTTGCTGATTATCCTGGGGAATGGGTTTTTCAAGCCGAATATTTCCACCCTGCTTGGGAACCTGTATAACGAAGAGCGCTTCAAGGCCAAAAAAGATGCGGGTTACAATATCTTTTATATGGGTATCAACATTGGCGCCTTTGTCTGTAACTTTTTCGGCGCCGCCTTATATAATATGATTGGCTGGGGAGCGGCTTTTATGGCCGCCGGTGTCGGGATGTTTATCGGGATCGTGATTTTCTGGTCTGGTACCCGGCATTTCAAACACGCCGATGTGATCAAGCCGAAGCAGGAAAGCGATATGCCTTTGCTCCGAATTTTCGCCCTGATTTTATTGCCCTCCGTTATTTTTGGGCTCATCGGTTACTTCCTGCCGGAGCCGTTGGTGGGATCACATACGACCGATGCTTTCCTTTTTGGTTGTGTTCCGATTATCTTTTTCTACGGAAGCCTGTATGTGCGTTCCCCGAAAGATGAAAAAAGACCGATTGCGGCCATGCTCGCGATTTTCTCCGTGGTGATTATGTTCTGGGCGGTGTTCAAGCAAAACGGCTCCACGCTCAATACCTGGGCGGATCGTTACACTGACCGGGAAATTCCGGAAAAAATGGTGCCTATAATGGGAGCGCTGAAACTAATCGATACTATTCCTTATAAAAAGGACAGTGTTGTTTTGTCCGACAACCAATTCCGTCCGATCCTGGCCAATGGTGAAAAAGTGAAGGTAGTTGCTTACCCGGACTACTTTAAAAACAGCAAAAAGGCAGATCTTCCGAAAGACGGGGAGAATGTATATGCTTTTAATACGAACCTGTTTCAGTCCGTCAATCCTTTCTGGGTGATTGCATTTACACCCCTGGTGCTGGCTTTCTTTGCTTTTTTAAGAAGAAAAGGTCGTGAGCCGAGCACCCCGATGAAAATAGCTTTCGGCCTGCTGATCTCCGGTTTATCCTGTATTGTGATGGTCGGAGCAGTTTATGCCTGCCAGAATGGGGGCTTCAAAACATCAGCCTGGTGGTTTATTTCGTCCTATGCCGTGATCACCATCGGGGAATTGTTCCTCAGTCCGATGGGCTTGTCGCTTGTTTCCAAGCTGAGTCCGCCGCGCCTGACCGCTTTGATGATGGGCGGCTGGTTCCTGGCTACTTCTATCGGTAACAAACTTTCCGGGGTGTTAAGCAGTTTTTGGGATAAATACGACGATAAAGCCAATTTCTTTTGGGTAAATACCATCTTGCTAGTCGCTGCTTCGGGAGTTTTGTTCCTTATGTTAAAATGGCTCAACAAAATTTTCAAGGAATATACCTAGGAAAGCATAAAAAAAATGATTTTCGAAAAGGCGTTGAAGGATAGTGGTTTCAACGCCTTTTTTTATGCGTTCATCTAAAAAAATAAAAAAAAGCAAAAATAATTTTCAAAAAACTTGCGGATACGGAAAACCTCCGTATCTTTGCACTCGCTTTTGAGAAAACGTTTTCAAAAGTTGGATGTTGAAAAGATAGGTAGGGTTAAAGAAAAAAAGAAAATTTTTTTCGAAAAAGCTTGGAGATTAAAAAAAGATGCTTACCTTTGCCCTCCCGA
>CBINGV010000117.1:0-10682 GCA_966250255.1 uncultured Flavobacteriales bacterium
GTTTGATAATTTCCTCGGCGAATTCCTTAATCGTAATTTCATCCGGGTTACCGATGTTTACCGGGTAAGGATAATCGCTGTGCAGCAGGCGATAAATTCCCTCTACCAGGTCGTCTACATAGCAGAAAGAGCGGGTTTGCGAACCATCTCCGAAAATAGTCAGGTCTTCTCCCCGGAGCGCCTGCCCGATGAAAGCCGGCAATACGCGGCCGTCGTTCAAACGCATCCGTGGCCCGTAGGTATTGAAAATCCGCACAATGCGGGTTTCCAAGCCGTGAAAAGTATGGTAGGCCATCGTCATCGCTTCCTGGAAACGCTTGGCTTCGTCATACACGCCACGCGGTCCGATCGGGTTCACATTGCCCCAGTAATCTTCCGTTTGCGGGTGCACCGTCGGGTCGCCATACACTTCGGAGGTGGAAGCAATGAGCACGCGGGCATTTTTGGCCTTCGCCAGTCCGAGGCAATTGTGGATTCCCAGTGAGCCCACTTTCAGGGTTTGGATCGGGATTTTGAGGTAATCGATCGGGCTGGCCGGCGAAGCGAAATGCAGGATGTAATCCAATTCTCCGGGAATATGGATGAATTTGCTCACATCGTGGTTGTAGAATTCGAAATTCGCCAGCGGGAATAAATGCTCAATATTGCTCAGGCGCCCCGTAATCAGGTTGTCCATCCCGATGACGTGATAGCCCTCCTTGATGAAGCGGTCACACAAATGGGAGCCTAAGAATCCGGCGGCACCGGTAATTAAAATGCGTTTCATATGCGTTGTTTATCTTCCGATGCTTGAATAATAAAATCCTTTTTCCGTCATTTCCTCCGGCTCGAAGAGGTTGCGGCCGTCAAAAACCACCTTGTCTTTGAGCAGGGCGCTCACCTTATCAAAATCGGGGTTGCGGAAGATTCCCCATTCGGTGCAGATCACCAGCGCGTCGGCATCCTGCAGGGCCTCGTATTCGTTGGCCGCAAAAGCAATTTTAGTGCCCAGCAGTTTTTCTACGTTTTTCATCGCCTCCGGGTCGTAGGCCGTAATGCTGGCCCCCGCTTCCGTCAGGGCATCGATCATGTACAAAGCCGGCGCTTCACGGATGTCGTCCGTATCCGGCTTGAAGGCCAGTCCCCACATGGCAATTTTTTTGCCCTGGAGATTGCCGCGAAAAAAATTCTTGATTTTCGGAAACAGGATGGTTTTCTGGCTTTCGTTCACCTTCATCACCGATTCCAGGATCTCAAAGGAAAATTTATTTTCCTTACCGGATTTCACGAGGGCCTGCACATCTTTCGGAAAGCAGGAGCCGCCGTAACCGATGCCCGGGAAAAGAAAACGTTTGCCGATCCTTTCGTCGGAGCCGATCCCGATGCGTACGCGATCCACATTCGCACCAACAAGCTCGCAGAAATTGGCAATTTCGTTCATGAAGGTAATTTTGGTCGCCAGGAAAGCGTTGGCGGCATACTTGGTCAGCTCCGCCGATTTTTCATCCATAAAGATGATCGGGTTTCCCTGGCGCACAAAAGGCTTGTAGAGGTTTTCCATGATCTTGCGGGCACGCTCGTCGGAAGTACCGATCACCACGCGGTCGGGTTTCATGAAATCATCTACCGCAAAGCCCTCACGCAAAAATTCCGGGTTGGAAACCACGGCAAATTCTACCTGCGCATTGCGGGCAATGGCTGCCGTTACTTTTTCAGCCGTCCCTACCGGTACCGTGCTTTTATCAACAATAACCTTGTAATTTTTGATCAGTTTGCCCAATTCTTCCGCCACACCGAGAATGTGCGACAAATCCGCCGAGCCGTCTTCTCCCGGAGGAGTTGGTAAAGCGAGGAAAATAATTTCAGCTTCCTCAATTCCCGCAGCCAGGTCGGTTGTAAAAGCGAGGCGGCCTGCTTTGATGTTCCGTTCGAAAAGCACATCGAGGTGCGGTTCGTAAATCGGGATTTCACCCTGGCGCATCTGCTCCACTTTGCGCGCATCAATATCGATGCAAAGTACCTGGTTCCCGGTTTCTGCAAAGCAGGTTCCCGTTACCAGTCCCACATATCCTGTTCCAACAACAGCTATTTTTGTCATACTTAAGCTTCTATAAATTCTTTAATCGCCGTGTAAATGTACTGGAGTTGTTCCTCATCCATTTCCGTATGGATCGGGAGGGAAAGTACGCGGCCCGTGAGGTGGTCGGTTACCGGCAAATCCTGGTCTTCGCAATTGAAGGAAGCAAACATCTTTTGTTTGTGCGCCGGGATCGGGTAATAAATCATGCTCGGGATGTTTTTCGACGCCAGGTGCTCCGAAAGCTTGTCGCGGTCAATGCCATCCAATTGCATGGTATACTGGTGAAACACATGACGGGAATTTTCGGCGCGGTAAGGCACCGTGATCCCCGGGAGTTTCGATAAATGCTCGTCATAAAAATCAGCTACCTTGCGGCGCGCATCACAATATTCATCCAGCTTCGGAAGTTTGATGCGGAGCACAGCAGCCTGGAGGTTATCGAGGCGGGAGTTGCAGCCCACGCGCTCGTGGTGGTAACGGATCGTTTGCCCGTGATTGGCCGTTTGTTTCAGGATCACCGCCAGCTCGCTGTCATTGGTAAAGATCGCGCCGCCATCCCCGTAACATCCCAGGTTTTTGGATGGGAAAAAGGAAGTTGTCCCGATGGTCCCGATCGTTCCGGTTTTGGATTTGCTACCATCGCGGTGGGTGTAATCACAGCCAATGGCTTGTGCGTTATCTTCCACGACGTATAAATTGTGCTTGCGGGCAATTTCCATGATCGGATCCATATCCGCCGACTGGCCATAGAGGTGCACCGGGACAATCAGTTTTGTTTTCGGGGTGATCGCCGCTTCGATTTTCGTTACGTCGATGCAAAAGGTCTTCGGATCAACGTCCACGAACACCGGCGTCAGGCCCAGCAAAGCCATCACTTCCGTAGTCGCGATGTAGGTAAAAGAAGGCGTGATCACTTCGTCGCCCGGTTTCAGGCCCAGGGCCATCATCGCAATCTGCAAGGCATCCGTTCCATTGGCGCAATTGATCACGTGCTTAACTCCCAGGTAATTTTCGAGTTCCTGCTGGAAAGCGCTTACTTCACTCCCTCCTATAAATACAGCTGAATCAACCACTTGCATGATTGCAGCATCTACTTCCTTTTTGATTTTTTTGTATTGTGACTTTAAGTCAACCATGTGAATTTCTCTCATCTGTCGAACGCTTGAATTGAAACCAACAAAGATAATAATAATAATGGAAAATGGAGAATGGAAATAGGATATTGGGGATTGGTGACTTGTTATTAGGGACTGGTTATTGGGGATTGGTTATTCGGACGCAAAGGTCACAAAGCTTGGGCAAAGGACGTAGCGTGTTTTGGATTATTGAGGATGTAAGGGACATGAGGAATAACTTAGCAAAGAAACAAGTCGTATTTAAGCTTTGCGAACTCTGCGCAATCTCAGCGCCACTTTGCGTTCCGAAAAAATTAACGCTGCAAGAACAAGCTCTGATTACTTTTAAAACTTTGCTGCCTTAAAACACTTTGCGGGCTTGGCGCAGTCTTAGCGTTTTTTGCGCCATGTCTGCCCTGACTGCCGTCAGGCAGGCGACAGGCAGGTTCCAAAACAATTAGCGTTGCAAATAAAGCCGGATTTCCGTAGCGCCTTTCCCGTATTCCAGGTAAGACGCATCGTAAAACTCGAGAAACTCCTGTTGGGCCAGGTAATTGCGGATTTCGTTCTTGAGCACACCCTCACCTACACCATGGATCACGACGAGCTTCTGCATACCCTGTGCCCGGGCTTTGGAGAGAAAGCGCTTGAATTCGCTCATTTGGATTTTCATGATCTCGAAATTCGACAGGCCGCGATGATCTTCCGTCAATGATTCAATATGCAGGTCCAACTCCCAATAATCTTTTGCCCCGGTCGAACTCCGGTCTTTCTGGATACTATATCTTGCCCGGCTCTCGCTTGGCTCTTCGTCTTTCGGGGCCGGAACATAATCTTCCTCCTCCATGCTGCCATGGATTTTCACCAGGTCTTTCACAAAGTGCAGCTGCTCGAAGCCAAAATCATCCCTGACTTTTACCTGCGTCGGGCTTACGATTTCCGTGATAACACCAAAACCGCTGTCGTGTAAAAAACTTATTTTTTCTCCTATTCGAAACATAATGCAAAGGTAAGGAAGAATGAGTTCCGATAACTATTCGGAGGAAAAATGGACAGGTTTTGGAACGCAAAGTTTGCAAAAGTTCCAGCAGAGAACGCAGAGTTTATTTTTTGAGAATATCCGGAAAATTAAGACCGCAAGTAACACTTTAGCTAATGACTTTGTCTTTGCGCGCTCTGCGGAAACTTTGGTGCCTTTGCGTTCCCTCCAAAAAAAACACCCCTCCGTTGAACGAAAGGGTGCTTCTTTTTCTTGTTTATTTCTTACAAAACGTGGAAGGTAATTCTTCTCGTTTTGGCATTTTTCATATCCTCGTCATCCGCTTCCTGGATTTCCGGGTTATCACCGGCAGAGCCCATCGGGCGCGAAATCACGCGGTCTTCGGCAATTCCCTTGTCTTTGAGGTAACGCTTCGCAATGTCGATGCGCTTCTGGTCCATACCTTCGTAGAGCGGGTTTTCTTCCGCTTTGGCGATTTCGTTTTCATCGGAATACCCCATGATTTCGATTTTCATCGCCGGGTTAGCCTTCATGTTCTCAGCAATCAGGTCAAGCGCCTTCATCGCTTCCGGCTGCAGTTTGTTTTTCCCGAAAGCAAAGAAACCTGCCTGTGCTTCGATCTTTTCCTTAGCGCTCATGCCTTCTTTCATGAAGGAAGGACGCTGGTAAATGGTGGAAGAAACTTCGTCTTCGAGCTCACCGATACCACAGTCGCACTGCTTGCCTTCTTCCAATAAAGTGACGGAAACATCGTCAATGTAATAGTAAGCTGCGATCACCGGCGTACCTTTCTGGTCTTTCGGTTGTTTGTTGCGCTCATTGGCTGTATTCTCGTTGTTTACGAAGTTACCGATCACAATGTGCTTCTCACCGCCTTCCGCTTCGAACGTACCGCACACTTTTTCCCAGTTGTAAAATGCGTTGAATACTTTGTTTTCGTGGTGCAGGATGTGCGGCGTTTCGATGATGCTCGCCTTCGCGTCAGTCCCGTAAGGTTTTTTCGCGAGGATCGCCCCGATGTTGTTGGAAGAATATTTGGACAATTCAGCCAAAGAAACATGGAAAGACACACAGTATTTCATCCCTTTTTTCAACGGTGTTTTCAATTTCGCCATGATGTAGGAACGCGGCATTTTATCGTTGTAGGAATACCCGAAGATCCCGGCGTAGTTGCTTCCGTCTTTCGGCTCTTCTTTCCCGTAGAAGTTCGTGGAGGAACCGATTTCCGGAATTTTATCGGAAGGAATGTACAAATCCGCTTTTACGCCCGTAGGAGAAGACCAGCCGGTTGCCATGTCGATGGATCCCAGTTTTTTGATTTTCCCGGTAGTAGCCTCAAAGCTCCCGTTTTCAACCAGGTTCTCTGCTTCCGAAGCTTTTTTGCTTTTGTCGCTTTTCTGCGCATAAAGATTGAAGCTCAAGGGTAAAACAAGCATGAATGCCGCGAGTGTTTTAATATTTGATCTCATAGTTCTTAACTGTTTTTATAAACGTTTTTACTTTTTCTGGTTCTATGTCAGGGTATACGCCATGACCAAGATTTACTATATGTCGTCGACTTTTAAACGAGTCTAACATCTTTTTTGTTTCACTTTCAACATGTTCGTGCGACGCGTAAAGCACGCAAGGGTCGAGGTTGCCCTGGAGCGTTCTGCTCTCCCCTATTTCGGCACGGATCGGCTCCACGTCCATGTTCCAGTCGAGGCCCACCGTATTGCAGCGGAGCTTCGCAATTTCGCCGACAGAGGTAATCGCCCCCTTGGAGAAAAGTGTTACCGGAATTTCGGTAAGCGCATCACAGATTTCTTTCAAATAACGCAAGCTGAATTCAGCGTATTGGGCGGTGCCTAAAATCCCGGCCCAGGAATCAAAGACTTGCAACATGTGCGCGCCTGCGGCAACCTGAGCTTTAAGGTATTGAATTGTCACCTTTGTAATACGGGATAACAATTCATGTGCCAAAACCGGATTGGTGTATAAAAGCTTACGGGCTTCAGAGAATGTTTTGGAGCCGTGGCCCTCCACCATATAACAGAAAATCGTCCATGGAGCGCCGGCAAAACCAATTAGCGGAACACGGCCGCTCAGCTCCCTGTTCGTGATGCGGATGGCTTCCGTCACATAGCCCAGGCGGTCTTCGATATTGAATTCCGTTTCGGCATATTTGAGATCGGCTTCGCTCTTGATGGTTTGCTCAAACCAGGGACCGCGTTTTTCGATCATCTGGTATTCCAGACCCATGGCTTCCGGCACCACAAGAATATCGGAAAAGATAATCGCTGCATCCACCCCGAGCAGGTCTACCGGTTGGATGGTTACTTCCGCCGCCCGTTCCGGGGTTTCGACCAATTCCTTAAAGCCGCTAAGTGATTCACGTACTGCCCGGTATTCCGGTAAAATCCGGCCGGCCTGGCGCATCAGCCAGACAGGATACCGTTCAATCGCTTCACCCCTCGCTGCCCTCAGTATTAAGTCATTCTTTAAAGTCATGGTCAGCAAAGATAAACATTTGAGGAAAAGTAACACATAGACGCTGAGTTTTTTTTCGCCACAAAGACGCGAAGGCTAAAAGGTGCACAAAGTTTATGGAAGCATGTATATCTTTACACTTAATATACCAACAAACCTTCGTGTTTCATCGTGTCTTTGTGTCCTGGTGGCCTGAAAACAAAATATTCTTAGTTTTGTGACACAGATTTAAACTCCTGCTCATGACGCGTCAGCAAAAATTAAAGCATTTGTTCAGCCTCCCGGTTATTGTAGCTGCACTCGGTTATTTCGTGGACATTTACGACCTGCTCCTTTTTGGAATTGTGCGCGTTCCCAGCCTCGAATCCCTGGGTCTCAACCCGGATACGACCGGGCTGGACATCCTCAACTGGCAAATGGGCGGCCTCCTGCTTGGCGGCATTCTCTGGGGAATCCTGGGAGATAAGCGCGGGCGGCTTTCTGTCTTATTTGGCTCCATTATTCTCTATTCCCTGGCGAATATTGCCTGTGGCTTCCTCCCGCACATTGATTTTATGGATAAAGGCGATGCCTACATTTCGCTGCGCTTCATTGCCGGGATCGGCCTGGCAGGCGAGCTCGGCGCCGGGATCACACTCGTTTCCGAATCCCTGCCGAAAGAGCTGCGCGCCATTGGAACTTCTCTCGTAGCCGGTTTTGGCTTATTTGGTGCGGTGGTGGCCAATTTCACCGTGGAGTTATCGCACGACTGGACCGTAGCTTACTGGGTCGGCGGCGCAATGGGGCTCTGTTTGCTGCTGCTTCGTGTCGGTGTATTGGAATCCGGGATGTTCAAGGACATTGCCCACGATCAGAAAGTCAAAAAAGGCAGCATCTGGCTTTTTTTCAATTCCTGGAAACGTTTTTCGATTTACATCAAATGCATCGGGATCGGGCTTCCCACCTGGTTTTGCATCGGGATCCTGGCCATGCTGGGGAACCAGTTCGGGAAGGCGCTCCATCTCACAGAAGAGATCAAACCCGGCAGGGCGATCATGTGGGCCTACATCGGAATTTCAGCCGGTGATTTCCTAAGCGGGTTCATCAGCCACTGGCTCTCTTCCCGCAAAAAAGCCATTTTGTATATGATGCTGTTTACACTTGCGGGCGTGGCCCTGATGCTCTTTTTACCTTACCGAAGTGCCGGAATGTATTATTTCTACTGTGTCTGGCTTGGCCTCGGCACCGGCTATTGGGCAATGTTCGTTACGGTCGGCGCTGAGCAGTTCGGCACCAACATCCGCTCTACGGCGGCCACTACCATCCCGAATATGGTACGCGGAACCGTTGTATTAATGACCCTGATGTTTGATTACACCAAACCCGATTTGGGCGTGATTTATGCCGGCGTAGCCGTAGGTATCGTTTGCTTTGTACTCGGGATTTATTCCACGGTTAGTATTCCGGAAACCCACAACCGGGATATGGACTTTTTAGAGGAGTGATAAAGCGTGAATAAGTTAGGAGTTGCCGCTACGCGGTAATTATTGAACACAACTTATAAACTACTAACTCAATAACTCATAACTCCCCCAACCACTTCAACGTATCCACCCCGTCGGCATAATCGCTTAACTCCGGATGCTGGGCTTTTCCGAATGGAATATAGCCGTGACCGACGATCGCCTGCAAATTGTCTTTTTGTGCAGCAATAAAATCCTCCACTTCCCCTGGATTACTGTAACGCTTGTAATACAACATCCCAAGCGGCGAATGCAGCTCGTCGGATTCTTTGAGAAGCAGGAAACCATTGTCGAGGATTTCCTCCCGGTTCATCAGAAAAACGGCCTTGTTGTAATCGTAATTGTTGGCGTATTTGTGGTGATTGATGATCTCTCCGTATGGGAAAATCCCCCCGAAAAAGCGGTCAAGCTCAAAATTCCCCGGGATAAGCAGTTGGGAAACATTGCGGCATCCAAGACCGAAATAGGAAAAAATATCCGAGCCCAGCGCTTCCAGCTCTTGCTGCGTTTCGCTGCCGTCCAGCACAGCAAGCGAAGTCCGGTTGCGGCGAAAAATATGCGGATATTTCCCAAAATAGCTTTCAAAATAATTCAGGGAATTGTTGCTGCCTGTAGCAATTACGGCATCGATTTCGCCCAGTTTGGCCACGGAAATCGAGATGCTGTTTTTCAGCTCCGGCTCAAACTGGAACAAAAGCCCGAGCAAAGCCGGGATCAGTGTTTGATCGGAAGAGCTCAGCTTCACAACGGCGCGGTGACCGCTCAAAACTACGCACAGCAGGTCGTGAAAACCCACCAGCGGAATATTTCCCGACATGATCAGGCCCACGCGTTTCGGGTTTTCCGTAACAGGATAAGGCGCAAGCCAGGCCCGCAATTGCCCTTCCTTCAGCAAGTTGCCCCAGGCTGACAGGGATTGGCGCACGTTTTCCGGCGTAAACCAGCCGTTGGAATGAAATTGCTTGTTGATCAGCGCCCGGAGCGATTGGTATTCCTCTTCAGTAATCCCCAACTGGAAACCGGACCAGTTTCGGTTCGCACCGAGTTCGTCGAGCACCAGGGAAAGCTGGTGAAAAGCGCGAATGGCATTTGAATTTTTCACGCTGCAAAATTACGTGCTTTTTTCAGTTTTTTTCGTCCGCTTGCATAATTTTCACCTGAAAGGCCTTATATTTGCAAAAAATTTCTCAATAAAACAGAGCTATGGCAATAATGATTACCGATGAGTGCATCAACTGCGGAGCCTGCGAGCCGGAATGCCCGAATAATGCCATTTATGAAGGCGGGGCCGAATGGCGTTACAGCGACGGGACCTCATTGGTGGGTATGCTGACGACCCTCGACGGTGAAAACATGGATGCTGCCGACACGCATGAGCCGGTAAACATGGATGTATACTACATTGTTCACGACAAGTGTACCGAATGCGTTGGTTTCCATGACGAGCCACAATGCGCTGCGGTTTGCCCGGTTGACTGCTGCGTGGACGATCCGGATTACCGCGAATCGGAAGACGAGCTCCTCGCCAAAAAAGATTTCATGCACCTTTAATTAGAACGAAGACCGCGAAGCAACGCAGTTAATTAAAAATTGAAAATGAAGTATTGAAACTAATTTTTCATGACACATAGTAAAAGCTCCGGTTAACATGATAAAACCGGGGCTTTTTCGTTTCATATCCCGCACCGCTGTAATTCTCTATGCTTAATTTTCCTTTTTCCGCTCGTTTTCGTATATTTGTAAAAAGCCGAGTTATGAAAACAATATTGATCACCAGTGATTTTTCAGAAAACTCGATCGACGCTGCACACGTGGGCATTGAGTTAGCCAGGCTGTTTCATGCAAAGGTCATCCTGATGCATGTTTACTCCTTACCCTTACCGACAAGCGAATTTCCTGAAATGATTGACTTTTCAGCCTACGAGAACATCAAAAGCAATCAGTTGGAGCAGTTGCGCAAAAAGCTGCTGCTTGCAGATGTTGAAATCGAAGCCCTGACCGTTCCGGGACTTTCTTTCTATGAAGAAGTAAAAAACCTGGCCGAACACCGGAAGATCGACCTGGTAGTTATGGGGCTGACCGGTTCGAGCCGCATGTCGGAAATCCTGCTGGGAAGCAACACCATGAGCTTGCTCAGTCATGCCACCACACCGGTATTTGCCATCCCGAAAGGCTTTAAGCTGAAGGAAAAACCGAATTTAGCCTTTGCCTATGACGGGCAGAAAATCGAAAACCAGGCCAACATGGACCTCCTGCTTGAAATGGCGAACAAATTCAACAGCAAAATCCACGCGTTCCATGTATCACGGGAAAAGCACGACCAGCTCCTCTACGAACGCCTGAAGGGGCACCTGCCATTCGATCGCTTTACACTGGAAACGGAAATCAATGACCACACAGACCCGGGAATTTTAGAATATGTCATCAATAACAAAATCGATATCCTGGCACTAATTCCCCGCAAATACAAATTTTTTGACCGCCTGTTCCACGAAAGCCATACCCGTGAGATCGCCGGGGCCGGAAGCATTCCTATT
>CBINGV010000118.1:0-10661 GCA_966250255.1 uncultured Flavobacteriales bacterium
AGCGGCAGGTATGACGAGCTGGATTATATGGATTCGTCTTACCTGAATATCCAGGGTTATCTCCGTAGTTTGTATTATAATACCAGCGTATTGGGTGGTGTCATTCTGAGATATTGGTGGAAAAACAAAAGCCTGACTTATGGCCTGGAAGAACAGTATGCTTACCTGAAATCCAACTCCTTTGCACAGGAAGTGTATCGTTATCACGGCAAAGCTGTACTGGAATTAAGCATTGAGCGTCCTTTCTGGCTGATCCAGCTGACCTCCGGCTTGCAGCATGTTTACAACAGCAACCGCAGCCAGGACCAACTGAACGAAAAGTGGAGCTTTAATCCCGGGATTTCACTCTACAGCAAGCGGAATGTCCCGATTTTGCAGATGATCAGCATCAACCTGAAAAGAACGATGCGTATGCCGGCCTTCAATGAATTGTATTTCAGCCAGATCGGAAACCTGGAGCTCAAGCCTGAAATTGCAAACCAGGCCAATTTAGGGTCAAATAATAAATTTAATATACATAAAAATTATTTTAAAATTTCATATAATCTATTTGGAAATTTCATAGAGAATAAAGTTGTCGCGATTCCTACCAAAAACCTCTTCGTTTGGTCCATTCAAAACGTAGGTAAAGTGTGGACTTACGGAGGCGATCTTGTTTTTTCACATGAACGCAAACTAAACGAGCTGAAATTCCTGACGACCTTTAATTATACCTTTCAGCGGGTCATGGATTATTCCGACCAGAATTCTTCGACCTTTAAAGACCAGGTGGCTTATATGCCGGTACATTTGCTCAATGCTAATTTTACCTGCGATTATAAAAGGAGGGGGCTGAATGTTTCCGGGAATTATACTTCGCTGCGTTACGCCCTGAACGAAAATGTCGGCTCAAACGAAGTTCCCGGGTTTTATACCTTCGATGCTTCGCTTTACACCAATATCAAATGGAAAGATCACAATTTCAGGCTTTCCTTTACAGTTAAAAACCTGACGGGTACGGTGTATGAATACATCCGCAATTACGTTATGCCCGGCAGGAATTACTTGATTTCATTGAATTATGCATTACATTAAATACAGCACGCTGCTCCTTTTGTTTTTCCTGTTTTCCTGTGAGAAGGACAAACCCGATGACCCGGAAAAACCGGTCGACAAGCTGGAAAACGGCTTCCTCATCCTGAATGAAGGCTTATTCCAGATGAACAATTCCGGCCTGAGCTGGGTGGATTACTCCGCTTTATCAGCCAACCATTCGTTTTTTGAAGGAAAAAGCGGTCGCAAATTAGGTGATACCGGCAACGACATGAAACGTTACGGCAACAAAATTTATATCGTAGTGAATGTTTCCAGTACGCTGGAAGTGCTCGATGCAACTACCGGAAATCCCATTGCACAAATCAGTTTTGTAAGCGGAAATCAGAGCAAGCAACCGCGTTCCATTGCTTTTTTCGGATCAAAAGCCTTCATTTCCTGTTTCGATGGTTACGTAGATGTGTTGGATACGGCTTCACTTGCTATCGAAAAACGCATTCCTGTGGGGCTTAACCCCGACCAGATCATAGCGACGGATACAAAAGTTTTTGTTTCCAACTCCGGTGGCTTGAATGCCCCCCTGATGGATTCGACGCTTTCCGTTATCGATCCGCTTACACTTACGGAGGAAAGTAAAATCAACGTGGGCAAAAACCCGGGTCAAATGCAATTTGTTAATGGCGGGCTTTTTGTCCAGGTTCGCGGAAATTACGGGAGCATCCCGGCCGTCATGAAAAAAATCAACCCGTTGGCTAACCAGGTGATTGATAGTTATGGATTTAAGCCGCTTATCCTCGAAAAAATGGGCTCCAATCTGCTGATCGCTTACGATGATTCGGGGACGGTTCGTCTGGGATTGTTCGATGTAAATGCAAATAGCTGGATCAATGCAGGGTTTATAAATGTGGAAGAAATCGAGACCTTGTACGATATTCACTATGAAAGTAAAAATGACCGGATTTATCTTTTCGATGCGCACGGCTATACGGTTTCGGGAGAAATTTTGGAATATAATTCAGGAGGAAATAAACTGAGGGAGTTTACAGTGGGATTGAATCCCAACGCGATCCTTTTTTTTGAATAGTAGTTCATATATTAATTTTTTTGTTTAATTTCAGGTAACACAAACCTGACTTACCATGGAAATCCAACATGTACAAACAAAAATTTATGTTGTGCGCGGGCAAAATGTAATGCTCGACAGCGACCTGGCCGAATTATACGGCATTGAAACCAAGCGTCTGAAAGAAGCGGTGAAACGAAATATCAGGCGTTTTCCTCCTGATTTTATGATGGAACTACCTAAAAAAGAGCTGATTGCAATCTTGAGGTCGCAAATTGCGACCTCAAGTTCCAGCCACGGAGGAAACCGCTATAGTACTTTTGCCTTTACCGAGCATGGCATTTTGATGCTCTCGAGCGTCCTGAATAGTGATAATGCAGTGGAAGTAAACATCCAGATTATGCGTGCTTTCGTGACAATGCGTAAATATGCGATCACTTACGAAGACTTGGCACAGCGTGTAATGGAACTTGAAGGGAACTATTCGGATATTTATGAGGCGCTCAATTACTCTTAAAAGAGAATAAAACAATAGAAAAACAAGACAGCCGGAAACGGATCGGTTATGAAAGAAAAAATGAAGAGAATTAGTTTAGTTTGTTTAAGTATTTTCCTTGCCCTAAAGCTGGGAGCGCAAAGTTTTGCACCGGCGCCGGGAAATCCGGGTACAACAGCAATTCATAAAGACAGTTCGGCCATTGTTTATTGGGCCTGGGGAATTGACCTTCAGCGCGGTTATCTCAATATTGCCGATAAAAGCCTGGGCTTTGCCAGTTATGGCCAGCCGGGTAACGGGATGTATGAAGCAGAAGGGAATCCCTTCGATGTGGTATCTTTAGGAGACAGCGGAGTGGCGATCCTGACTTTTCCTTACCCCGTGTCAAATGGCGAAGGCTATGATTTTGCGGTGTTTGAAAACGGCTTTGTGGACAATTATTTGGAACTGGCCTTTGTTGAAGTCAGTTCCGACGGGGTAAATTATGTGCGTTTTCCGGC
The DNA here is from genome assembly GCA_966250255.1 of uncultured Flavobacteriales bacterium. GTDB lineage: Bacteria > Bacteroidota > Bacteroidia > Flavobacteriales_D > Crocinitomicaceae > M2408. Next base: position 3,092 of record CBINGV010000118.1, read on the forward strand.
GATCTCTGAATTGCAGAATACGGTACAGATGGGGAACTACGAATTCTGGGATTGTGGTTTTGTTCATAATTTTGCAGGTAAGTACCGCCAGGGTTACGGAACGCCGTTCGATCTGGAAGAATTGAGTGGTTCAGGAATCGATCTAAATAGGATCACCCATATCAAGATCATTGATGTTATCGGAAGTACCGATCCGGCCTATGGCACCTACGATTCACAGGGGAATATCATTAACGATCCCTGGCCTTCGGCTTTTGAATCTGGTGGTTTTGACCTGGACGGTGTAGCGGTGCTGCATTCCGAAGAGCTGGGTATTATGGAAGAAAAATGGCCATTTACCCTGACTGAGAATAACGGTTCCATTGCTATTCATTCGACCCGCGATTTTAGCTGTCAGCTGATCGGCACGGATGGCAAAATGCTACGGCAGGAGAGATCGGCCAATGGTTTGGTTTCTATTCAGAAACGTGCCGAACCGCAACTTGTGTTCCTGGTGTTAAGTTTTGATGAAAAACAAAAGACCATAAAGATTTTTTACTAAATTCGTTCGGAACTTAAAATCAAGAATGATGGGAAAGAAAATGGGAGCAGATACCAATGCTTTAAACTGGTTTGAAATTTCAGTAACGGATATTAATCGCGCAAAAAAATTCTACGAAACAAGCTTCGATTGCGAAATGTTCAACATGGACATGGAAGGTATGAAAATGGCCATGTTTCCGCCGGATGGTGCGAATGGCAGTGTTGGAGGCGCTTTGGTGCAAAGCTCCATGCATAAGCCAAGCAAAGAAGGATCAATCGTTTACCTGAATGCCAACCCGGACCTGCAGGTTGTACTGGACCGGATCCAGGGCCAGGGAGCGAAAATTGCCCTGCCGAAAACACACATCGGCGGAGATAACGGCTACATGGCTTTCTTCGAAGATTCGGAAGGCAATATTATCGGTTTACATTCCAATAATTAAGTGGCATACAATGAAGACCTCGGGCTCAGGATTGTCCGCAAACTGGCTGAGCTCGGGGTTGATTTTGCAGAAAAGAAAATGTTTGGCGGTCTTGCTTTTATGATCAACGACAAAATGTGTGTCGGGATTGTAAAAGATCAGCTCATGCTGCGTGTTATGGATGAACATTATGACGCTTTGCTTGAAGAAAACAACGTTCATCCCATGGAATTCACAGGTAAAACCATGCGCGGCTTCCTCTTCATCGATCCGCAGGCTTTTGAAACCGACAGCGGCTTGATGCGCTGGATCAATTACGGGCTGGAGTTCGGTGAAAAGGGCATTGTAAAAAGCAAGAAAAAATAATTACCCGGGAAGTTTTCTCTTTCCTGCGATATTTCGTAATTTTGCAGCATGAAAAAACGTGTGGTTGTCGGGCTTTCCGGCGGTGTGGATTCTTCGGTTGCTGCTTACCTGCTCCAGGAGCAAGGCTATGAAGTCATCGGTATGTTCATGCGCAACTGGCACGATGAAAGCGTAACACTCAGCAACGATTGTCCCTGGATCGATGATTCAAACGATGCCTTGCTTGTTGCCGATCAGCTTGGGATTCCTTTCCAGGTGATTGACCTTAGCGAAGAATACAAAAACCGTATTGTGGATTATATGTTCGCCGAATACGAAGCCGGTCGGACCCCCAACCCGGACATTTTGTGCAACCGCGAAATCAAATTTGATGTTTTCCTCAAAGCCGCCCTCGAGCTGGGCGCTGATTATGTGGCTACCGGCCATTACTGCCGCCGTGTGGAGCACCCGGATGGAACTTTCGGTTTGCTTTCCGGGAAAGATCCATCCAAAGACCAGTCTTATTTCCTGTGCCAGGTCAGCCAGGAGCAATTGAGCAAAGCCTTATTCCCGATCGGGGATTATTTCAAATCCGAAGTGCGCGAAATTGCTGAAAAAATCGGGCTCGTTACGGCCAAGAAAAAAGATTCACAAGGACTGTGCTTTGTGGGGAAGATCAGTTTACCGACCTTTTTGCAGCAACAGCTGAAAGTAAAAAAAGGAAAGGTAATTGAAGTGCCGGCTGAAAATGCACAAATTCAGGCTTACCATAAACTTAAGCCCAATTTCGAGCACATCGAAGCGTTGGTTGAGCCCTTTGAATTTGAATTGAGCGATGGAATTGAAGTGGCGGAACACCAGGGGGCGCATTTTTATACGATTGGCCAGCGCAAAGGATTGCATATCGGCGGTCGTCCCGAGCCTTCTTTTGTGATCCAGACCGATGTGAAAAATAACCTGATTTTTACCGGGCAAACGGATGAACATCCCGGCCTGAACAAATGGGCTTTGTTTATTCCTGAAAAAGATCTTCACCTGGTGAACCCGGTCCATGAGTTAAAGATCGGGGATGAACGGGCTTATCACGTACGGATCCGTTACCGTCAGGCTTTAAAGGATGCCCGGATTTTACGTAAAAAAGAAGGTGCGTATATTTTGTTTTCCAGCTTGCAGCGGGGGATTACTCCCGGACAATTTGCTGCCTGGTATGCCGGTGATGAGCTGGTTGGCTCCGGCGTTATTGCTTAAATCTTAATTGAAACAAATCTGGAACGATTCCCCGGAGTTGTTTGCAGCACCTTGTGTGAATACAATCGTATCCATCAGTTTGGCCACTTCAAAAATAGACAATTGACTGGAAGTTCCTTTTTGCTGGTGAATTCTTAATTTCAACTGGGCTTGTTCAATCGGGTTAGCGATGCTCTGACTTTGAAAATTGTAAATCATTTTGTGTGTTTTTGGCATATATACGGCAGCACTTCAAAAATGGTTTCAAAAACTTCGAAACAATTCCTGTAATTTGTATTTGTAAAGGGAAGCACATATTGAATCACATCGAGTTTTTTGGGAATGAAAACACCTGTGTGGTTTATTGGTTTGAGTTTGAGAAGCGAGTATGGAAAAAACTTAAAACCCACACTCCAACTCATACTTCTATCCGCACTATGTGGTCAGTTAATATTCTCCTAAAGAAAGCAGCACCAGGGTACAGGCCACTTCCGGCTCAATTCCATTCTGGCGGAGCATTTGCATAAATGCAGGGTTTTCCGTACCGGGATTGAAAATAACGCGTTTCGGCTTCAGGCCTATAATTTTATCATATAAAGACTCCTGGTTTTTCGGATTCAGGTATAAAGTAACGGTATCTACTTCCCAATTGGGGTTCCATTCGTTGTAAATCGGATTTCCGTTAACATCCCCGGTATCTTTACCGAAGAGGATAGTGGGATGTTGATACTGCATCAAACGTTCAGCGGCGATGTAGGCATAACGGGCAGAATTTTCTGTCGCCCCGATGACAAGACTTGCTTTCATAGATCTAAAGTTACGGAATAAATCCGGGAGGAACAAGCCAAAAACTTACAAATTTCCGGGCTTATTTTACTTCTTCGTAATCCACATCCACTGCCGATTGGTTACTGCTTTTTGAAATCGAAACCTTGCCCTTGTTTTGTTCAACGAAACGGCGTTGTTTTTCCTGCTGACTTTGCTGTGCTTTCAATGCATTTTCTTCGGCGACATTCCGTTTGGCAATCAGCAATTGACCGATAAAACGGAGTAAAACCAAGCCCCCGATAATGTAAAGGATGGTTTTGAAGAGGCCGGTTACACTAAGAATGATTGACATAATGGTGAAAATTGAAAAGAGGTGACAAAGATACAAAAATTGTCACCTCTTTCCGGGATTATTTGGATAAATGCATATTGCGCTCGGAGTAGATCTTCGTAAAGAAAGGGTCTTTCAGGTTTTTAATAAAACGGATTCCCTCACCGGTTGATTTCATTTCCGGGCCCAATTCTTTTTTTACATCCGGGAATTTCTCGTAGGAAAACACCGGGATTTTGATCGCATAGCCTTCTCTGCGCGGGTTGTAGCTGAAGTCTTTCACTTTGGCTTCACCGAGCATGATTTTCGTGGCGTAGTTTACATAAGGCTCATCGTATGCTTTCGCAATAAACGGAACTGTACGGGAAGCGCGCGGGTTAGCCTCAATTACGTATACTTTGTCGTCTTTAATCGCAAACTGGATGTTGATTAAACCAACGGTTTTGAGCTCGAGAGCCACTTTTTTAGTAATATCTTCGATTTGCTGCATCACGAAATCGCCCAGGTTAAATGGCGGGAGCAGGGCATAAGAGTCACCGGAATGGATTCCTGCCGGTTCAATGTGCTGCATCACACCAATGATGTACACGTCTTCGCCATCACAAATGGCATCTGCTTCGGCTTCAATGGCTCCGCCCAGAAAGTGGTCGAGCAAAATCTGGTTACTGCCCATTTCCCCAATGATGTCCACCACGTGGTGCTCCAGCTCTTCCTTGTTGATCACGATCTTCATTTTCTGTCCGCCCAATACATAGGAAGGGCGTACAAGCAATGGAAAACCGAGCTCGTCGGCCAGTCCGAGCGCCTGTTCAGCATCCTGGACTACACCGTATTTCGGGAAAGGGATGTTGTTTGCTTCCAGTAATTTGGAGAAACGGCCGCGGTCTTCCGCCAGGTCAAGGGCGTCAAAGCTGGTCCCCATGATTTTGATCCCATAGCGGTTGAGCTTTTCGGCCAGCTTCAAAGCGGTTTGCCCGCCAAGCTGTACGATCACACCTTCCGGCTTTTCGTGCAGGATAATGTCGTAAATGTGTTCCCAGAATACCGGCTCGAAATACAGCTTATCCGCCGTGTCGAAATCGGTTGAAACGGTTTCCGGGTTGCAGTTGATCATAACGGTTTCGTAGCCGCATTCGCGTGCTGCCAGAACGCCGTGCACACAGCTGTAATCGAATTCGATGCCCTGCCCGATGCGGTTTGGGCCGGAGCCGAGCACAACTACTTTTTTACGCTCGGAAACGATGCTCTCGTTTTCGTATTCGAAAGTTGAATAGTAATAAGGTGTTTGCGCTTCAAATTCGGCGGCGCAGGTATCTACGAGTTTGTAAACCCGTTTGATGTTGAATTCCTGGCGCTTTTTATATACTTCCGATTCGAGGCAACGCAGCAAGTGCGCAATCTGGCGATCGGCGTAGCCTTTTTGCTTGGCTTCGAAGAGCAGTTCTTTCGGCAGGTTTTCGAGGTGGAAGCGCTCAATTTTGCGTTCCAGCTTGATCAGGTCCTCAATTTGTTTCAGGAACCAAATATCGATTTTCGTTTTTTCAACGATCGTTTTGAAGGGGATTCCGAGCTTGATGGCATCGTAAATGTGGAACAAACGGTTCCAGCTTGCATGTTCCAGGCTGTGGAGGATTTCGGCCTGGTTGGTGAGCTCGCGTCCATCGGCACCCAAGCCGTTCCGGTTGATTTCCAGCGACTGACAGGCTTTCTGCAAGGCTTCCTGGAAGGAACGCCCGATGCCCATAACTTCCCCTACGGATTTCATCTGCAGGCCCAAACGGCGGTCCGTTCCGGGGAATTTGTTGAAGTTCCAGCGCGGGATTTTAACAATGACGTAATCCAAAGTTGGCTCGAAGAGCGCGGAAGTGGTTTTGGTGATCTGGTTGCTCAATTCGTCCAGGTGGTAACCGATAGCCAGCTTAGCGGCAATTTTTGCAATCGGGTAGCCGGTAGCTTTAGAAGCCAGGGCTGAAGAGCGGGAAACGCGCGGGTTGATCTCGATGGCAATAATATCTTCCTGGTTATCGGGCGAAACGGCAAATTGCACATTACATCCCCCGGCAAAATTCCCGATGGAGCGCATCATTTTGATGGCCATGTCACGCATTTTCTGGTAAGTCGTATCGGAAAGGGTCATCGCCGGTGCAACAGTAATCGAATCCCCGGTGTGAATTCCCATCGGATCAAAGTTCTCAATTGAACAGATGATCACCACGTTGTCGTTGGCATCGCGCAAAAGCTCGAGCTCAAACTCTTTCCAGCCCATCAAGGCTTTGTCGATCATCACTTCGTGGATCGGCGAAAGCTGCAAGCCGCGGTCAAGCAAATCGTCAAATTCTTTCGGGTCGTAAACCACGGATGCTCCCGCACCACCTAAAGTATAAGAAGCCCGGATACACAGCGGGAAACCAAATTCCTGCGCAATTTCTTTGCCTTCGAGGAAAGATTTCGCGGTTTTCTGCGGCGCCATCGGCACATCGATTTCTCCCATCAATTTGCGGAAAGCTTCGCGGTTTTCCGTAATTTCGATTGCGGCGATATCTACACCGATAATCTGTACCCCATGATCCTCCCAAATTCCCATGTTGTCGCATTCAATGGCGAGGTTAAGCGCCGTCTGGCCACCCATGGTCGGGAGCACCGCATCGATTTTGTGTTTCTGGAGAATTTTGACAATACTTTCCGGTTCCAGCGGCTCAAGGTATACGTTGTCAGCCACCACTTTGTCCGTCATAATTGTTGCCGGGTTGGAGTTGATGAGCGTCACTTCGATGCCTTCTTCTCGTAATGAACGGGCTGCCTGGGATCCTGAATAATCGAATTCGCAGGCCTGACCGATAACAATTGGGCCGCTTCCGATGATTAATACTGACTTGATGGAGTTGTTTTTTGGCATTTGCGCTTGAGATTCAATTTATAATTATCCTTTGTACTTACCTTAACTACAAATTGAGCGCAAATTTACGCATAAAAAAATGGATTTAGCAATTTAGTTTTTAACAATTGTATTGTCAGTTAGTAGTTAAAGCCTTACGAACTTAGACCGTGCCTGTTTGTTAATAAAAGCCTTCCCAATGTAGCTATTTGAGGGGTTTTATTTGTATTTTTTTCGGAAAATCAAATCCCCGTCAATATATTCTTCCAGCATGAGGATTTCCCCGGTTTCCTTATAGTAACTCCAGGTCCCGTGCTTCAGGTCATCGTAATTGGTAAAGATCCATTTCGGGAAACGATCTTCATCCGTCTGTAGTTCCTCCCCGGCATATACGTGGACTTTGTCCGAATAGCAGCCGGAAGCTTTTAGCTTGCCATTCGGATAGTAGGTTTTCCAAACTCCTTTTTTCAAAGGCACGTGAAGGAACTCGTCCGTTTGCTCAAATTTTCCATTGGATTGAAAGTAGCAATTTTTGCAACTGACTTTTTCAGTTGCCTGGAGCAGGCCTTGTTCGATTAAAACTCCCAGGGAATCATACTCCCGGTACAGTCCGTCCCGGACTCCCCATTCGCTTTTCCAGCTTTGGATAAGTTTGATTTTACCGTTTGGATGATAGATCGTGTCAAGTTGGGCCTGGATCGCAAATGTGAAACAAAGCGCACAGCTCATAAAAAAATAATGCATAACTTAGATACTCACTGATTAACTGCAAATTAAACCATTTTCCCCGGATCGACCCATTGGTCAAAGTCTTCAGCGCTCACAAAGCCGAGTTTTACGGCTTCTTCTTTGAGTGTTGTGCCATTTTGATGTGCTGCTTTGGCAATTTTGGCGGCTTTTTCGTAGCCGATATGCGTGTTGAGCGCCGTTACAAGCATTAACGAGTTTTCCAGGTGTTTTTGGATGATCGGATAATTCGGCGCGATTCCGGATGCGCAATGTTCTGCGAAGGAAACGCAGGCATCACCGAGTAAACGGGCAGATTGCAACACATTGGCAGCAATAAGCGGCTTGAAGACA
>CBINGV010000119.1:0-10620 GCA_966250255.1 uncultured Flavobacteriales bacterium
CCATTTTTCATTCTTCATTTTTCATTCTCCATTCAAATTGCTATTTTTGCAATCTTATGTCTTCCAAAGAAGTAAATATCCGCAACAAACGCGCCCGCTTTGAATACCACCTGCTCGACCATTTTACAGCGGGAATCCAGCTGGGCGGTACGGAAATTAAAAGTATCCGGAACTCCAAAGCAAGTATCCTGGAGGCATATTGCATTTGTGAAAAAGGAGAAGTATTTATCCGCAATATGCACATTACGGAATACGAAAACGGCTCTTTTTACAACCACAAACCACGGGCCGACCGCAAATTGCTCCTCAACCGAAAGGAAATCAGCAAAATTGAAAAATTTCTCCAGGTCAAAGGGAATACCCTTATCCCGTTGCGGCTTTTCATCAACGAAAAAGGCTGGGCAAAGCTCGAAATTGCCTGTGCGCTGGGTAAAAAGCTCCATGACAAACGCCAGGATCTCAAGGAAAAAGACGACACGCGCGATATGGACCGTGCTTTGAAACGCTAGGGCGGTAATTTGCTAATATGCTAATGTGCTAATAGTTTGAATTTGCTAATTGGCTTTAAATGATTAATTCATCAGCACATTAACTCATTAGCATATTAATTCATTAGCACATTATTTCATTAAAAAAATCCCAAAGTCAGCAAATGCAGCCAGCGATCTTGTGTTACGAGAAAATACACAACGCAAATCCCGATGATGTTAAAGCTGAAGAGGTAAAAAAGCGTAAACCAGAACGAGCGCCGGCGGTAGAACATCGTCAGGATGGGCACGGCAAAAAGTAAGGAAACGCTCGGGAAAAGTGAAGTGGCAGAAAAATCCACATCGAAAGGCCGGAGGTAATGCAAGGTGCGGTGCCACACGCGGACCGGGTTGTGAAAAATCCAGGAACGTTCCACGCCGATCACCGGGTGGGTGGTATACATGTTCGGATAAGGACTTTTCACAAAAACTTCCAGCTGCTGGTCGGTTTTGAAACAGATCACCTGTCCGCTTACCAGGCCGTTATATTTGGGGGAGTAGCCTGTCACCGTGTGGGTTTCCATGTGGGTAGGCAAAACGGTGTCGAGCAATAAGAGAAAGCTCAGGGCCGCTGAAATCTGAGCAAAACGTTTGAATACCACCCATTTTTTGCCCTTCGTGAGGTTGGCGAAATAGGCTTCCTGCTCCCGGTGTTTGCGTTCCTGCTGTTTTTTAAAACGGATTTCAGCCTCCTGGCGGCGTTCTTCAAAGCTTTTTTCTTTGCGGGCTTTCGGTGCACTTTCTTTCAGCGGGCGATCGCTGATCAGGATGTCGTAGGCTTCGGCCAGGTCAACAAAAATCTGGTGTGCCCGCGGGTCCGGGTTCCGGTCGGGGTGGTATTTCATCGCCAGTTTGCGGTAAGCTTTCCGGATGTCTTCCTTGCTGGCCTTTTCGTCCAGCCCGAACAATTCGTAATATTTCTTTTTAAGGCTCAAGGGCTGCTTTCTGACTGGCTAAACGGTTAATTTTCCCGCTTTCGGTTTTTATAAATTCCGGCAGGAAATAGATCTTTTTCGGTTTTTCATAACGCTCAAACCGGCTTTCTAAAACGTGCCGAACTCTTTTTTCTGTTTCTGCATTATAATCCATCTCAAGGTAGAGCGTTACACATTCGCCAAATACGGCATCCTTTTCACCGATGATGAAATAATTGGCGGGAAGATGTCCTTCGAGCTTTTGTTCCAGCAGTTCGGGGTGGAACTTATAGCCGCCCGAGTTAATTGCGAAATCACTGCGTCCAAGGAGCTTGAAATGGCGTTCATCCTTTAATTCAACGATGTCGTTCGTCCGTAAATCGGAAAGCCCGAGCAAAGGAGCGTGGATAACCAGTTGGTCATTTTGCATGGAAAAATGAATATTTCCTACCGCCTGAAAGTACTGTTCACCGATTTTTTTTACTGCCACATGGGAGTATGTTTCTGTCATGCCATAGCTTTCATAGAATTCTGTATGGAATTGTTGCAATTTTACAGCTAATTGCCGGTTTACCCGGGCTCCGCCAAGCAGGATTTTCCGGCATAATGTAAGTTTTTCGGGCGTTTCCGCGAGAATTGTTTCCAGCTGTAGGGGAACAAGTGTAAGGAAATCGATTTCCCTGTCAAGTTTAAGCAGCGGATTCCGCTGGTGATCAAAAATCACCAGTTCTTTTTCAAAAGCCAGCGCCCGGAGGACCTGCATTTTTCCGCCAATCGTATCCGCCGAGAGGCACAATCCAAGGCTTTGCATCTTCTCAAAGTGGAAAAAAGCATTACTTGCCAGTACGGATTGCAAGGCATATTTCTTGTATAATTTAACTTCCTTCGGAATTCCGGTTGAGCCCGAAGTTTTGGCCCTGAAAACGGCGGAAGGGCTATTCCATTCTGCGATAAACGACTCCACTTTGTTCCTGGAACTTGCATCGTGCCCCATGAATGTCAATTTACAGGATTCAAATTTTGGAACGATATTTATCATTTTACCGCGAAGCTATTTTTGAGGGTTCAACAAAAAAAGTTGTATTTTTAGGTTGAACGTCGAACAAAACAAAAGTAAGTAAAATTAATAAAAAGGTAAATGAGAAATTTGGTTGGGAAAATTAATCAGGTTTAGCGGTTGTTAATCCATAGAATACGGATGTGCTGGGTTTTCTATTCATGCGTTAATTAAAAAGCGGCTTAAATCATAGGTCTTATTTATCTCAGCGGCAAAAAGAAAACCACTTCAAATCGAAGTGGTTTCGTAATGTGTCGTCAGTAGCTTTTTTATTTTCTTTTTAAAAATACGGTATCCATTTGCCAATGAGCCCCCCTTCTCATACCTCCGCCATAAGGATGGTCTGCTTTTATTGTGTCGCTAATATAACCGTCAATGTTAAATATTAATACCATGTTAACCGGAGCGGCTTCAAATCCTGCAAAAGTAAATTCTCTGTACCGAATTTCTTTAAATTCATAATATCCTGTTGAATCAGTCAGCATTCCATCTACACTACAATTTAATAGTGGTTTTTTACTGTCAAAATCATATACATATCCAGTAGTCTTTGGTTGTAAACATCTGCTTACCAGGCAGCTTTTTAATAGGAATGATATACAGAGAATTGTAATTATTCGAATCATATTTTAATCAATTGCAACTAACTTATTGTTTAACGAAAGTTGCACTGTGTTTTACACCTCCTTTGGAAATGATGGAATACATATAGGTTCCTGCTTTCAATTCAGCTATATTAACCGAACCTGAAAATGCATCAAATGAACTTGAAGAAATTAATTTGCCGTCCATCGTCATAATTTCTACTGTTGAGACAAGCTCGTTGAATTTGAAATTAAACAGGTCATTTACCGGATTTGGGAAAACTGAAAACCCGGTGTTCGAATTTTCGGTAAGACCTACGGATGAAGCAAAATTTGCTACTAAATTTACGCTGGCTGTCGCCGGAAATGTGAAACTTGGATTTGTACTTACAATATTGCCTGATATCGTCCAATTTAAAAATGTGAACCCTGGATTTGCTGTTGCAGTTACGGTAACAGATTCATCCTGGGCATAAGAACCGGAGCCTGTTGTTGTTCCGCCATTCGAAGGCAATGACGAACAGGAAACTGCATAGGGGGTAGGTGGATTAGCAAACCGAACCACCGGGAAAATGGCTAAAGAAACATTTGTTGCCCAGTTATCCGGGTCTCCAAACGTATGAAATGTACCGTCATCCCACAGTTCCCCTGTGTGGGTTCTAGCGTCTGTGAATGTGGTTGCGGATGTATAAACAGCTACCGAATCTCCAACTGTAGTTGGCAATTCAATACCTGCCCAAAAGGATCCGTTTGCGGGAACGTTACAAAGTTGAATATATCCGTTTACATTATATAAAAAATCACTCCCATAAATGAAAGCGCTTGCTGCTGTATCTATCTGAGCCAATGTGACATTAAACGAACCAATAATTGGGCCCGGAACACCATTGTTGTTTTCGCGAATTGCCAGCACGACGGAAGCAGCGGGGAATGTACGGTATTTGATGGGGGCTGCGATTAAAATATTTGTGATTTGCCCCGGGCCGTAAACGCCATACGAAGCATCAAATAGCTGCATTTTAGCTTTGTCTCCATAATCATTATTTCCCGAAATATATCCCTGACCGGCAGAAGGGATCAAAGTCAGGCCTGAGAAATGATTCGCTAAAGTATCAAAGAACTGTGCATTCAGAGATAAGGAGATTAAAACCCCGATTGCAAGAAGAATTGTTTTCATAAGTATTTATATTTTGATCCATGTTCGGCCAAACATATAAAATTTTTCAGAGATGATCCGTAAGTATTTTAAACAACCTTATTTTCGTTTGTGATATAACATGGATTCGTTTTGATATATTTTAAATTCGCTTTTGAATATCAAACATCTTTTGCTTCTTAAAAAAAAAAAGGGCTTATCAGACTACCATTCGCCCGTTCCATTCGGCGATAAAACGACTCCGCTTTGTCACTGGAGCTTGTATGGCGCCCATGAAAGTCAATCTACAGGATTCAAATTTTGGAACGATATTTGTCATGTGTTGGACAGAACTATTTTTTGAAGATTCGGTAAAAAATCGTATTTTTGAAAAAGAACTTCGGACAGAACCAAAAGTAAGTAAAAATTAATAAACGAAAAGATGAGAAAGTTATTTGTACTCCTGTTAGTGATCGCTGCGGTTTCCACAGCATTCATCCGGAAAGATACCACGGACAACAGAGCAATGGGCGGCGCGGGAATTAAGTTCAGGGGCATGAGCCTTGAAGAAGCCAAAAAGGAAGCAAAATCTACCGGTAAAATCATTTTTATCGATGCGTATACAGACTGGTGCGGGCCATGCAAAAAAATGGCGGCAACGACTTTTACCGATGAAAAGGTAGGAGAGGTTTTTAACTCCAAGTTTATCAACATCAAGATTGAAATGGAAAAAAGCGAGGACGGTCCGGCTGTAGCACGCGCTTACGGTGTGCGGGCTTACCCGACCCTGCTCTTTATCGACGGTTCGGGCATGCTCAAAAAGCAGGTTGTCGGCTTGCAGACGCCTGAGCAGCTGATCGCTGTTGCGAAATCGATCTGATCAAAGAAAAATATACAGAAAGAAGCCGTTCCTGATTTGGGGCGGCTTTTTTGTTTGGGCGGGACGCAAAGTAAGCTAAGTTAACGCGGAGTGCGCAAAGTGGATGCTGATGACTTATTTTCCTACAGGTGACGCGGATAAATGCGGATGATCGGGGGGACGCAAAGGAGGGATGCAAAGGAGGGACGCAAAGTAAGCTAAGTTCACGCGGAGTGCGCAAAGTAATTGTTGAAAAACTTTGCGCCCTATGTGTCCAAAAGACCTTCGCGCTCTTTATGCTTGCGCTGAAGCTTCAGCATGGGCGCAGTGATACTCCGCGCCCTTTGCGTCCCTGCCTTCTACCGGAAAACTTTTGTTTTTTATAAGCGAATAAAATCGCAGGAACTATTTTTTGATTATTTTAGCGGGTTGAAAAGCGGATTTGTGAGGAAGCTATTTTGTTTATTGATTGCCTTTAGCTTTTTGGTTTACGGACATAGCCAGAACTTATCCCCGTATGGCAAATTCAACGGCCAGTATTTTTCCCAGAACGACTTTAAAAGCGGTGCCCAGATCTGGTCCGGTGCGCAGGATGATGCCGGGAGCATTTTCTTTGGAAACAACGACGGCTTGCTGATGTTTAACGGCGTCACCTGGAAACTGGTAAACTGTGATTCCATCCATTCGGGATCCAAAGCCGTCCAGGCGGTGCATAAAACCAAGGTAACCAAGGTGTTCAACTCCCGCAGCGGGAAGGTTTTCGTTGGCCGGAAAGACAATTTCGGTGAAATCCAATACTCCAAAAAAGGGGAAACAGTTTACCATCCCTTGTTCATTTCCAAAAACGAAAACGAGCTCGGGCAAGTCTGGAATATTTTTGAATTCGGGAAAAATGTTTACTTCATCGGTGAAAAGAAAGTGTTCCAGTATGACGGGAAAAAACTCAAAACGGTCAAAATCCCGGGCGTTGGCAATTTTGCCTGCAAAACGGCCGGACGGATCGAAGATGGGATTTTACTCGTTTACCGCAATGATGATCCGAATATCAACGAGCGGAAATACGTCTATTACAATACGAAAACCGGCGAATCAAGCTTGGTAAGCCTGCCGTCTAATATTTCCTACCTGAGCATCAGCGGTTCACACAAAATTGACAATGTGTGGCATATTTTCAACCTCAACGGCGAAGTATATCGCGTGAAGGTGAAAAACGGTAAGCTCAGCTGGCTCAAAAATGCAGCGGGTTTTGAAATCCTGCAGGACAAAATCGTCAATTCGGCCAAATACCATAAAGGCTATCTTTATATGGCAACCGAAGAGGGCGTGATGATCCTCGATAAGCAGGGTAAGCTGATCCGTAAATTCAACCTGCTGGACGGGATGGAAAACCTGATCGTGTATGACGTTTTTCATGACCTCGAAGACAACCTCTGGATGTGCCAGGACAATGGGATCCATTTTTTCGAAACCTCATCGCCGATTACTTATTATGACAAAAGCAGCGGACTGATTGATTTTATTTCCCGCTTCAATGTAATCGACCAGAAGGCTTACCTGGCCACGGCTTCGGATATCTGGGCGCCGGTTGTGGAAGACCATCGCCGCAATTTTAAGTCCCTGATGATCCTCAACCAGCAGGTCTTCGATATGAATACCTACGAAACCGGTTTCGGGCGCAAGACCATCGCTATCGGGTTCAACGGGGTATTTGAGGTTGACGTCAAAAGCGGCCGTTCCGAGCGGATTTCCGAAGAATACGCCTGGATCACGCACCAGAACCCGCTGAATAAAAACGAAATTTTTGTGGGGCTCGAAACGGGGCTCGGTAAGCTGACCATTACGGCCGGCGGCTGGGAATACGAAAGCCTCGTTCCGGATCTGAACGGCGACATTATCAGTCTTACCACGCTCAACGGAAAACTGGTATTCGGGGCGGCCAACAAAGGAATTTTTGTGTATGACATCCAGAGCGGGAAATACGAAAAAGTAAAATCGCCCGGCGGGAAAAACATCAATACTCAGTACGTCGTGGAACAATTCCAGGGACGGGTTTACGTGGGGATGGAAACCGGGATGTACTACCTTTCCGAGGATTTCAAAAAACTAATTCCTTTTCAGGAAATCAAAGGCAAATTCATTGGCGACAGTCATTTACAGATTCACCGCATCATCAACCACGACGACAAAAAGCTCTGGGTGATGGTTCACCGCGAAAAAAGCGATAAAGAATTTGAGCATGGCTGGCTCGAGGTGAAAAACGGCAAATGGCAATGGACTTCCTGGCCTTTTGAGCAGATCAGCCTCAATAAAGACCCTTTGGCCTTCGATATAGCTAAAGTCAGCGGCAAAGAGATCTGGTTCTGTGCCGGGAGCAGTATTTTTTCCTATAACCCGGAAGCCATCCGCAATTTCAGGACGAAATTCACCGTTTCCTTCGATGAGCTGATTGTCAATAAGGTATTGAAGGTGTACGACCCTTTGCATGCGGGTCCGCTGGGGCAACTGGATTATTCCAACAATTCGATGCAGTTTGTGTTCCATGCCAATTCCTATATGGGCATGAAGCAAATGAAATACCGCTACCGCCTCGACGATTATATGGACGATTGGTCGGAATGGTCGGAGCTCAATTTTGCGGATTTCAAAAAACTGGGCGAAGGTACGTATACGCTGAAAGTCCAGGCCAAAAATATTTACGGTTTTGAGAGTGAAGTGCTCGAATTTAGCTTCACGATCCTGCCGCCGTGGTACCGCACCTGGTGGGCCTTCACCATCTATGCGATTACCTTCTTTATCCTGATTTACATCACCATCCGCCTCAGTATCCAGCGGGTGAAAAACCAGAATATCCGCCTCGAAGCCATCGTAAAAGAACGGACCAGCGAAATTGCCCAGCAAAACCATCAGCTCGAGCTTCAGAAAGAAGAAATCCAGCAAAAAACACAGGACATCGTGGATAGTATCGTATATGCGAAACGCATCCAGGAAACGATCCTCCCGTCCGAGCGCCTTGACCGGATGTTCGATGAATATTTCGTGTTTTACCGTCCGAAAGACATCGTCAGCGGTGACTTTTACTGGGCGCGCCAGAAAGGCAACCTTGCTATTTTCTCGGCGATTGACTGTACAGGGCACGGTGTACCGGGAGCGCTTGTGAGTATTGTGGGGAACGCCTCGCTATTGCGCTGCGTCAATGAGCATCGCCTGACCGAGCCGTCCGATATCCTCAATATGCACCGCGAAATCGTGGTGAAATCATTCGTTTCCAAAGGAAATACGGACGTGAAGGACGGAATGGACATGTCGCTCTGCGTACTTGACCAGGAAAGCCTGATCATGAAGTATTCCGGTGCAAACAACGAGTGCGTGATCATCCGCAATAAAGAAATTATTGAATTGAAACCAGACAAGCAGCCGATCGGGCAGTTTTCACACGCCACACCGTTTACGCAGCATGAAATCCAGCTGGAGCCGGGCGATTGCATCTACCAGTTTACGGATGGTTACGTCGATCAGTTTGGCGGTGAAAAAGGCAAGAAGCTCAAATCCAGGCCGTTTAAGGAGATGCTCGTGGAAATCAGCCACCTCAGCATGAAGGAGCAGGAGAAAAAAGTCAGCGAATTCTTCTACAACTGGAAAGGCGAGTTTGAACAGGTCGACGACGTGTGTGTATTCGGTGTAAAAATCTGATCCATGTTAAACAAAATCAACAGCATCCTCTTCTACTTAAGCTTTTTGTCCTTCCTGGTCAACATTGTCATCTATTTCATGGGTTTCATTGAGATCATCGATGCGATCAATTACGCCCTGATCATTTTCGGCTTTATCGGCCTGACCCTCGGCCTGATGCTGACCAAAAAATCACCGCTGCCGCTTAAACTGGCTATCGTGGGCCTGATCGGCGCCGGCTCGCTCATCTGGATCTTTGCGATCTTTAAAGTGATTGATTTTGCCGTTTTCTGGCGTTATGCCCTGCTGCTGATTTTCAGCGGGATTATCTGGGCGGTGTGGAATAAAGTATTTGTGCGGGGAACAGGAGTCATGAAGATCGTTTTTGCCATCAGCGGTCTCAGCCTGATCGCCTGTACTTTACTCACCTGTTTTTCGGTGTTTGATAATTCGGATTTCCTGTTTTATTCCCTCGTGGCTTTTACGGCCAGCGCGTTACTGATCCTGGTTTTTCACAGCCGTAAGTCGCGCAAGCTTAATCCGTGACATAGGTTCCGAAGGCAAAGATGCGTTTTTGCCAGTAGGTCGACTGTTCGATGTCCGTAATCACAATTCCTTTCGAAGAGCTGGCGTGAATCATTTTCAGCGGCTCGCCTTTGTTGGAAGCGATGATCCCCACGTGTGAAATCCCGGAGCCGTTGTCGAAAAACACCAGGTCGCCCATTTGTACATCTTTTTGCTTCACTTTGACAGCGCTTTCAAACTGGTCTTTGGCCCGTCGCGGCAGGTTTTGCTGAAGCGAGAGCTGCATCACGTAGGAAGTAAAGCCGCTGCAATCGAAGCCCTTCGGGTCGTTCCCGGCCCAGAGGTAAGGAACACCGACATATTTTTTGGCAACTTCGATGATCTCTTCGCGGTTTTTGCGCTTGGTGACACTTTCCGTCAAGTCGGTGGCCTCCACGATAATCTCCTCCGGTTTTACCTCTTCTTCCTGGATGTCGGGTACGTTTTCAAAGAGCCCGATCATCAGTTCCTGCACGTATTCAAAAGCCTGGCGCTGCCCGGTGCGCTTGAGGTCTTCCGACCAGGAAATCAAATCACGCTTGAGGGCAGAAACTTCGAAAATATGGGCTTCGAAGACTTTTTTTCCATCCGACGAAGATTTGATTTTCAGGAAAATTTCTTTGGCTTCGTCCAGCGAGTTCGGGTGCCGCTTGTACCAGTATTCGTTCTGACTCAGCTGGAAAAGGGCCATACTTTTATAGAGCAGGGGGATCTGTGAATAATCATATTCCGGGTTGTCGAGCAGGCGTTCCGCTTTTTTAAGGACAATGGCGTAATGCTGCTGGTCGTAGAGCATTTCGAGTTTATCGAAAGCCTTGACCTGTGCCTGTACAGCAAACGTGGTCAGTGAAAAAACAACAAGCAAAACAATGTACTTCATACCCTCAACTTAGCGGAGCGATTTCAATCCGTGCATAAAAGTATAAAGAAATTCGAAGATTTGAAGCCTGGCAGGCGAAAATCTGGGATGGGGTTATGGAACGCAGCGCGCGCCGAGGGATCGCTGAAGCTTCAGCGCAAGCATAAAGGACGCTAAGGTTTTAACGTTTGTAGGGAACCTGCCTGTCGGCAGACATGGCGCAAAGCGCGTAAGGGTAACGCAAAGGGAGCAAGGGAGTCGCAAAGGACGCTAAGGTTTTAACGTTTGTAGGGAACCTGCCTGTCGGCAGACATGATGCAAAGCACGCAAGGGTAACGCAAAGTTCGCAAAAAAATGAAAGTTTATGGATTATGCAAAGGGCGCGAAGATTTGAAAGTTTGTTGGGACGCAAAGCGCGTAAGGGTAACGCAAAGGGAGCAAGGGAGTCGCAA
>CBINGV010000120.1:0-10608 GCA_966250255.1 uncultured Flavobacteriales bacterium
CCAGGCTGGCAAAGCTGACCGGAAATACAAAGTTTTTGGCGCTGAAAGACACAAATACCAACTTCACAAAGCGGCAAGTGAAGCGGAAATCAGTCATTTTGAAGAACGCTTTTCGATCAGTCTCCCGGCATGTTACCGCAGCTTTTTATTGAACATCGGGAATGGCGGACCAAGTTTTGCCGGTTCTGCAGCCGGGCCTTTTTATGGTATTTATCCCCTCGGCAGCCACGTCAATGAGCTCATTCCGGACAATGTCGAAAAATACCTGAAAAACGACTGCCTGATTTACCCGGACATGAGCGATCAATACTGGAAGACCCTGACCGAAAAACTGGACCAGGCCGATACGCTGAGCGAGCTGGAATATGAGCAGGAAGAAGGAAAACTCTTTGGCGGCATTTTACCGCTTGGTTCCCAGGGCTGCACCTACCTGCACGGGCTTGTGCTCCAGGGTGAACACCGTGGAAAGGTCGTCAATCTTGACATTGATCGCCAAAAACCCGGCTTTACCTTCGAGGACAATTTCCTCGACTGGTATGAGCGCTGGCTGGATGAAATTATTTCCGGGGAGCTCATCCTGGACCGCCCCGGCTGGTTCGGCTACGCCCCGCCCCAGGCCAAAAAACCGCCAGAAATTCAACATTCACCCAAAAAATGGTTCCAATTCTGGAAATAAACTAATTCTTCATTTTCAATTTTCCGCTTTCAACTCATGATCAAAACAACACTCTTTTCCGCTTTCCTCTTCCTGTTTTTCGGTCTTTCCGCTCAAAACAAGATGCTCCACCGCCACAAGCGGGCGATTGTGGACAGTACCGGCAAGGAAATCCACTTGCGGGGCGTCAACCTCGGGGGCTGGCTGCTTTGGGAAGAATGGATCTGGGGCGGAGGATTTCATTCTGAAACGCACATGCGCGAAGGCCTGGCCAAACTCGTAGGCGTGGACGAAATGGAGAAATTCCGGAAAGAAATTTACCAAAACTTCGTTACCGAAGACGACATCCGGGAAATTGCCAACCGGGGCTTTAACGTCGTGCGTATCCCCTTCAATCACCGGCTTTTCGAGCTGGAATACGACAGCTACACCGGTCCCGGCTGGCAATTGCTGGACTCGCTGCTGGGCTGGTGTGAAAAACATAAAATCTATGCCGTGCTCGACCTGCACGCCGCTCCCGGCGGGCAATCGCCTTATTTTGTGGCCGATCCCCTGGAAAAAAACCTGTGGCGGGTCCCGCTTTACCGCGAGCGTACCATTGCCTTATGGAAAGCCATGGCGGCCAGGTACAAAGACAGCCCGGTCATTGCCGCTTACGATCTCCTCAACGAGCCCGCTTCGCACGCCGGCCCGCAAAAACTAACTGATTTTTATGAACAGATCATCGCCGCGATTCGGGAAGTCGACAGCAAGCACATGTTGTTCCTCGAAGGCTCGGGTTTTTCCCGGATTTTTGGCTTTTTCAAAGCGCTGCCCGACGAGAACATGGCGTTTAGCTTTCACCTCTACACCTGGCTGATCGACAATCCCCTGGGCGAAGATGTGCAGGACAAAATGGCGCCTTATGGTGATTTGGGCTACAAGCTCAACGTACCGGTCTGGTGCGGAGAATGGGGCGAAAACAAATACGAAGTACTCCGCAACACGCTCTACGCTTTTGAATCTTCGCCGATTTCGGGCTGGTGCTACTGGACCTGGAAAAAAACCGAAGGTAAATACCCGGCCCTCGTCAGCATTCCCGCTTCCGAATCCTGGAAAAAGGTCATCGAATACATCCGCAAGCCCCAAAAGGAACTGACCCTTTCCCGCGAAGAAAGCCTGCGCGGCATGGCCGAATTCATCGAAGCCGTCAAATTTGCCAATTGCAAGCCCAACCCTACCCTCCTGGGAATTATTACGGATTTTAAGCACTGATACCGTAAAGAACTTGTAACGCAAAGTCCGCGGAGTTTTTGCAAAGAGCGCTAAGTTTACTTGTTTGGCAAATAATTCGTGCCCATTCTTGTAATTTGGCCAAAGATACATCCCGTCTTTTCGAGCCCCATTTTCAACTTTCCATTTTTAACTTTCAATTCTCCATTCTTAATTCTCCATTTTCCATTCAAATTACACGAACGGCAAATCTCTTATTTAAATAATCCTTACATTTACGCGATTTTAAAAAACGCGAAAACAAGGAAATTAAAACTCTATGCCCTTTTAGCGCTGTTCCTCAGTACGACCTTCGCTAAAGCTGACGAAGGGATGTGGCTTCCGTTCATGTTGGGAAGAAATTACGAAGACATGAAGAAAAACGGGCTCAAGCTGACCCCTGAACAAATTTATTCCATCAACAAATCTTCTTTGAAAGACGCGGTGATCTCCTTCGGTGGTTTTTGTACCGGTGAAGTGATCTCCAAAAAAGGTTTGGTTTTGACCAACCACCACTGTGGTTACGATGCCATCGCCGATGCTTCCACTCCTGAAAAAAATTACCTCGATAATGGATTCTGGGCGAAAAACTACGGCGAAGAAATCCCGGTTGCAGGTCTTACAGCTACGTTTATCGTGCGTATGGAAGATGTAACCGCTACCATTGCCAAAGAACTGAAAGAAGGTATGAGCGCTGAAGAGCGTGCTGCAAAAATCAGGGAGCTGGCTGCTGTCCTCGAAAAAGATGCCGTAGCCGGAACACACTACGAAGCTTTCGTGCGTGATTTCTACGATGGCAACGAGTTTTACCTCTTCGTGAAAGAAACGTATAAAGACGTACGTCTCGTGGGTACTGCCCCGCAATCTGCCGGTAAATTCGGTGGCGACACGGATAACTGGATGTGGCCGCGCCACACAGCCGATTTCTCGATGTTCCGCATCTATGCCGGGGCCGACAACAAACCGGCTGATTACAGCAAAGACAACGTTCCGCTGAACCCGAAGCATTCCCTGCCAATCTCTTTGAAAGGTGTGGCTAAAAATGACTTCGCCATGGTGATGGGCTTCCCAGGACGTACCAACCGCTTCCTCACTTCTTACGGTGTGGAGCAGGCGATCTCCCTCGAGCAGCCTAAAATTGTGGACGTGCGCGACATGAAGCTGAAAATCATGAAAAAATACATGGACAAAGACGTTGCCGTTCGTTTGAAATATTCTTCCAAATACGCCCAGGTGGCCAACTACTGGAAGTACTTCATCGGGCAGACCGAGCAATTGAAAAACAACAAGGTAGCCGACAAAAAACGGGCGATCGAGGCGGATTTCACCAAATATGCTACCGGGAAAGCCGAATTCAACAACGTATTGAACGACATCGACAATGCTTACAAAACAACCAATTCCATCATTAACCTCAAGGTATACCAAAGCGAATTCGTACGCCAGGTAGACATCAACGCCCTGGTTTATACCTACAAAATGGCCGTTGACGCAGCCAAAAAAGGCCAGACCGACCGTGCAAAACGCATGATGGAAGCCGCTGCCGAGCAGGGAAAAAGCTTCTTCACTGAGCGTAACATGGACATCGAGATCGAAACACTCGAAGAAGTACTGAAAATGTACATCCGTGACATCCCGGCTGAACAGCGTATGGGGCTCACCAAAGAGCTTACCGTGAAAAGCGTACCCGCTTTCATGGCCCGTGTGAAATCCTACTCCGTATTTGCCGACAAAAAGCGTTTCGAAGATTTCCTCGCCAACTACAACGAGGCGACACTCACTAACGACCCGCTTTTCGTATTGATCAAAGACCTGGACGCAGCTTACGTAACAGCGATGTCCGATTCAAAAATCAAAGAAGCGAACGAAAAAGCCACACGCGCTACCCGTCTCTTCGTAAAAGGAGTGCGCGAAATGCAGCCGAAAAAGAAATTCTACCCGAACGCCAACTCGACGATGCGTATGACTTACGGAAACGTATTGCCATATACAACCAACGAAGGCAAATACATGGACTTCATCACGGATTTTGACGGCGTAGTAGCCAAAGAAGACCCGAAAAACCCGGAATTCTTCCTCGAAAAACGTATGAAAGATGTTTGGATGGCAAAAGATTTCGGTCAGTATGCCGACAAGAAAACAGGTAAATTGCCGGTAAACTTCCTCACCAACAACGACATTACAGGCGGTAACTCCGGTTCTCCTTGTATCAACGGCAACGGGGAATTGATCGGTACGGCTTTCGACGGAAACTGGGAAGCGATGTCCGGTGACATTTACTTCGAGCCGAACTTGCAGCGTACGATCGTTTGTGACATCCGCTACGTACTGTGGATCGTTGACAAATGCTACGGCGCTTCCAACCTCATTGCAGAAATGAACCTCGTTAAATAACGAAGGCTAAAATAACAGACAAGAAAGGTCGCCTCAAACAGGCGGCCTTTTTTATTAAATAAACCTCTTGATTTGAGTAAAACCCCTAACAGTTGCGGTCGTCTCAAGTGATAAAAGTGATGGAAAGAAAAAGGCTGAACGGACTGGCAATGCTATTCAAGGCGCTTGTCGTTTGTGACCTGTCACACTACTTGAACAGCATTGCCCCGTGAAGGCTTTTTCTCCGAACGGCTTCACTTGAGACTTGATCTTTTGCTTCTTTTGTATCAAGACAAAAGAAGAGAAAGACGGGTTGAAAAAATAAAACCAATACGCTATCTTTTTTATTCATACTGAAGCTTTTATCAAAAAAAATACTTAGGTTTGTGAGAATCAATGACTCGCACTATGAAAACAAGTTTCCTCCTGTTTCTTTTATCTTGTTCGTCCTACCTCTCAGCCCAGAAATTCGAATGGGCAAAATCCGACGGCGGCAGTGGCAACGAAAGCGCTTCAGACCTGGCGACCAACCCGGCAAACGGTACGCATTACATCATCGGTACTTTTGAGAACACGCTGACTTTGGGAACTTTTACCCTGAGTAGCCTGGGCGCCTCGGATGTCTTTTTCGCGAAACTGGATGCCGGCGGGAATTACCTCTGGGCAAAAAGCGTAGGAAGCGCAGCCGCAGATGAAGGAAACAGCATTGCTTACGATGCGGCGGGCAACGTGTACATTGCGGGCGGATGCCGCGACGTCATGACCTTTTCCACTTCGCCGACACTTGAAGCCATTACCCCGATGGGCGCACAAAACGGCTTCCTGGCCAAATACGACACCGACGGGAATTTCCTGTGGCTCCGCGACATCAACAATAACCTCAATGCCGGAGATGAATCGGCAAAAGCAATCGATATTTGTGAACAAACAGCTTATCTTTTCCTGGGCATTGACGAGCCCGGCCAAAACCAGAGCCGAATCCGGAGATATGCCCTCTCAAACGGCGTCCCGAGCGGTGTTTTCAGCCTGGATGCAACAACAGTTTCTATCAAAGACATCGAAGTCCGTTACAATACGAGCATTTTCCCAAACAGCGAAGAAGTCTATGTTGCAGGCTCCTACTCCGGTCCCCTGCGTTTCGGGACCAGCAGCACAACGATTCACAACAGCCTCAGCGGCTCACAGGATTTGTTTGTCACCAAAATTGCCAACTGGGTAGGCAGCCCTTTCCGGGACTGGTCTTTTTCCGGTGGAGGAACAGGCAGTGATGTCTGCAGTTCCATTGACATCAACAAAAGCAATGCCGGTGGTTTCTGCTTTACCGGGCAAGCTTCTTCCAATGCTTCCATTGGCGGCATCGCACTCGGGAACAGCAATGGCTCCGACTGTTTTGTCGGCTATTACTCTGAAAACCTGCCTGGCGGGACTACAAGCCGCAAATATGTCTTAAGATCCGGGATAGCTGGCGCTTATGGAAAAGGCGTAGTGCTGGATGCAGCTCAACAGGTGTACCTTAGCGGCTATGGCATTATCGGCGGTTTTAAAAACGGTACGGTAACCGGCCTCGCAGCTTCCGGCGTAGCCATTGTTAAAATTACCCCGGAAGGCTACATCGCCAGCCGGCTTTCTGCCCCGGCATCAGCGTCTTCTGCCGCCAACAAAATCACGGTCGACAACCAGGGAAATGCTTACTCCTTCGGAAACTATACTTCTACCGCTGATTTCGGCGTTTCGAGCCTCACATCGGCCGGCGGAAGCGACCTTCACCTGGAAAAGATCAATTACACATCCATCTCCTCCCCGCTTGCCGGCGATACCCGCTGCGTGTCATCGCTTGACGGGCAGCAGCTCAACATCAATTTCGCAGTTTCCAAAAAACTGAACAGCGATAATATCTTCACCCTGCAATTGGATGTTACCGGCACCGGTGATTTTGTCACTTATACCGATGCAGCCACCCTGGCCGCGGATTCCAGCGGAACATTCAGTATTGCCCTACCCGGTGGGAATTACAGCACGGCCGATTTCCGCATCGTATCCTCAAGCCCCGCCTGCATCGGCGATCAAAGCTACGTCGATATTATCCCGATGCTGCCGGCTGCCGTTTCCATTCCTGCAGAAGGCTTGACCCGCTGTTCCAATAGCCCGGCTTCGCTCACGGCTTTCACAGCAAGCGGCTCCGACGGCTGGTACGATTATGATTTCAGTCCTTCTTCCGGGATCGACGGCGGAAACAACAGCTTTACCGCCACACCGTCCACCACCACTACCTACACCATGTCGATCCAAAACATTAGCGGCTGTGTGGATTCGGTGATGTTCACCATCTTCGTTAACCCGGCTCCCCAGATGAACGGCCTGGATGATCCTTTGTTTATTTGCCCGGGGAGCTCGATCCAGTTGAGTAACACCGTGACCGGGAATGTCGTCAGCTATTCCTGGTCGCCGGCCGAAAGCTTGTCCGACCCGACAGCAGCCATGCCCATCGCTTCGCCCACAGTCAACACCAATTATACCTGTACCATCACCACTGACCAGAACTGTAGTTCCGTAAGTACTGCCAGCGTTTCTCTTTATACCCCGCCGGTTGTCAATGCCGGGCCGGCTTCAATTACGAGTTGCCTCGGGGCTGCCGTTCCCCTGAACGGCAGCGGAACAGCAAGCAGCTACTCCTGGTCACCGGAAGCCAGCGTGTCCGATCCTTCCAATAGCAGCACTTCTGCCCTTCCCCCTGTTACAACCACTTATGTGCTGACCGGTACGGAAAGCCTGCATGGCTGTTCATCGAAAGACTCCATCACCATAACGATCGGCGACATCCAGGTCAGTACGAACAGCACCGCTATCAGCTGCGGGAACAGCGCTACGCTAACAGCTGCCGCACTCGGAAACTACGTTGCACCATTGACTTACACCTGGACACCGGCAAATGCTCTTTCTTCCACCACCGGAGCAACGGTCAGCGCCGACCCGATTGCCACAACGATCTATTACGTAACGCTTACCACCGGGAACGGCTGTTCCGGCTCCGATGAAGCGCTCGTTACCGTCACTTCACCCAATTACAATATCGCGTTCAGCGCCAACGAACAACTGCTGACAACCGATCCTTTCGTGGCCCAGTTCAGCAACGCTACCCCAAATCTTTCGAATTATACCTTCACCTGGATTTGGGGCGACGGAACCTCCACGCAAAGCAACAATGCCACGGTTTTCCACACTTACCAGTTCAACGGGAATTATGATGTAACGCTGGTCGCCGTTCACAACAGCACCGGCTGTTCGGACACACTGGCCCAGAACGGTTATATTTTCTGTACAGGCGGAACGGGCTGCTCGCTCGTTGCCGAAGTTGATACACCATCCGGTACGACCAGCTGCATCGGGGACAGCATTTTACTGAACTGCAACACTGCAAGCAATTACAGCTACCAATGGAGCTACAACGGTGCGAACATCAGCGGTGCGACCAACTCGTCTTATTATGCTCAAAATCCCGGCAATTACTCTGTCATCATCAATGACGGGACCTGCTCCGTCATCTCTGAGCCTTTGAGCCTGAATTTTGTAACAGCTCCCGACCCGGCCACAATCACCCCGATCGGCAATATCAATTTATGCGGCGGAGGAAGTGTTTTCCTGACAGCAAGCTCCGGCTATCCTTCTTATCTCTGGAATACCGGCGCCACCACGCAAAACATCACGGTAACGGAATCCGGTGTTTACAGCGTGAGTGTCAGCAATGGAACCGGCTGTGTAACAACAACAAGTTACGCTTTAAATGCTTCTTCCCTGGACCCGGTTGAATTGTGTATGGTCGGAGTGGATAGCCTGACGGGCAAAAACCTGCTGATCTGGGAAAAACCGATCAGCTTCGAAATCGATTCCTTTTTGATTTACCGTGAAGGGATCGTGGCCAACCAGTTTGATTTTGTCGCTTCACAAGCTTACGATGATTTTAGTACTTACCTCGACCTGGCTTCCAATCCACAACAGCAATCCTACCGCTATAAACTTGCCCTGCGGGATACCTGCGGCGTAGAAACCCTGATGAGTGACTTTCACAAAACGATTCACCTGACGATCAATGCCGGTGCCGGAGGCAGCTGGAACCTGATCTGGAATGCCTATGGCGGGCTGGATATCCCGACGTATAACATTTACAGCGGTACAAGCCCCGGAAACCTGAGCTTATTAACAAGCATTTCAGGATCGAATACTTCCTTTACGGACCTCACGCCGCCTGCCGGCTTGGTGTATTACCAAATCGAGGCCATCCATCCACAAGGAGGCTGTAATCCCTTGTTAAAGCAGCAAAACTATATGACCAGCTTCTCCAACATAGCAGACAACGCCCTGGCAGGAACAACTGAGCTTGTCGCAGATTCTGAAGCATTCAGCCTGTATCCGAACCCGGCTTCGGATGAGCTCTTTATTAATTTCAAGCAGGGAAATGGTCAGAAAAGCAGTACCATACAAATCCTGGATGCTTTGGGAAGAACGGTTTACACCAGCGAATTTCAATCGTCTAAAATCAAAGCCATTGAAAAAATCGATATCCGGGAGCTGAAACCGGGCGTTTATTTTGTCAGTATCTCCGGAAATCAAACAACAGCTGCGCTTCGTTTCATCAAACATTAGGGCAAATACACAAAAAAGGCATTTTTTCCAGTTATACATTCAATATTCATCACTCAACATTCATCACTCAACATTTATCATTCATCCTTATTTACTATATTTGATCAAAATTCACTCCATGAAAAAACTCCTTTTCCTTTTGCCTTTGGTTTTCCTGCTACAAGCCTGCCCGATTGGCCTTGATTACGCCATGAGCGAGCTGGGAAAGGAAGCCATCAACCAAAAACTGATCGGAACCTGGACCTGTGACAATCCCGGCGGGGAAATCGCCAAAATCGAATTCATCAAAGACCGCCCGAATTCGCTCAAAGCCAAGGTGATTGAGCGCGGCGAAATGTATTCCCTCGAAACGGACAACCTGGAAGTATGGCAAACGGTTTTGAACGGGAAAACTTTCCTGATTTTCAAACCTGAAGGTGAAGCAAAATTCTACCATTACCAATACGAAATGAATGGCGATGAAATCGTCTTCTATGACGTTTCACTCCTTGACGGAGGTGTCGATGCCGTTAGTTCTTCCGAAACTTTGCGCAACCAGGTGTCCCGTTCGATGTCCATGGAAAAATGGGGCGCAGAAAAAGCCAAATTGACGCGCGTGAAATAATCTCAATGTGAGAATTTGCTAATATTTTAATGTGCTAATATGCTAATGTATCAATGTGCTAATTAATTGGATTATTTCAATTAGCACATTAGCATATTAGCACATTAAAATATTAGCATTATATTTGGCAAAAAATTAACCATGAAAACTGAGTCCAAAGCATTTCTCCTGCTGTTTATTCCCGCATTTATTTTTTCCTGCCAGCGTAAACCGACTGCGTGTATCGATCAACTGTCCTCGGGCACCTATAAGGTAGGCGACACCATTACAATCAACAGCTGCAGTGCCAATGCCACCACGTACATCTGGAAGATAGACGATAAACACCCGAACACTTTTGACGATCCCTTTTTCGGTAATCATCATGCGGTAGATGGCGGTGATGGCTGCGACGATTTCATCAAACTGTATTTTTTCGAGGCCGGTACGCACACGATTACACTGATCAATCCTATTCTCAAACAAGGGATTTGTTCATCCGCTGAAAAACACTGGAGCCGTTCGGACGAAACCAGTATTACGATCAACATTACGAATTAGTGTGTGAGTTGCTGAGTTAAGCAGTTAGTTGCTTTTAGTAAGCTCAAAATCCGAAACTTAGAAACTAATCAGGAAGTATTTTTCAGGCTGGAAACCCAACAGGAAATCGCGCGCAGACATGCGTTTTTTTCCTTCGAACTGCAATTCGGAAACACGGAGGTAAAAATCGCTGCAAGGCAACAGCAATTCGTTTTTCGTAGCCTTGATGTCGCTTGTCGCCGGAATTTGCGTTTTTTCCGTGCGAAAGATCTTGAGCGAGCGCACCTCCCCTGTTTCCTGGTTTTTGAGGATCGTCCAGGCGGTCGGATACGGAGACAATCCCCGGCAAAGATTATGTACTTCGCTCACAGGCTTACTCCAGTCAACCTGGCACATGGGTTTGAAAATTTTCGGGGCGGCCTTAATTTCACCTTCCGGCGCCAGCTCGGCCTGCGGGATGCGTTTCACTGTACCATTTTCGATTTTTTGTACGCTGGAAAAAACGAGATTTTTCCCGATTTCCAGCAATTTATCATGCAGTTCGCCTGCCGTTTCATTTTCCCCG
>CBINGV010000121.1:0-10605 GCA_966250255.1 uncultured Flavobacteriales bacterium
GGCATGAAAAGCCATGCGTTTGGTGGTCGGTTCCCGGAAAATGTTCGCAAGGATGGAGTGACTGTGCGGGATCATGACCACCATGTCCATTTTTTCTTCTGCAACGAAGTGATTGATCCCGTCGACAACATCATCATCTTCCAGGTAGTGAAAAGAATGCCTGACTTCAACCAATGAACGCTCCAGTTTCACAAAATCCGGGAGGGCTCCGTTGGCAGCATTTGCCGGCTCTAATTCAGGCACGACGTTTAGTACAAACAAGTGAGATTTAAATAGTTTTACGAAATTTTTAAGCGGTCCCAGGATTTTGGGTTTAATTCCTTCGCCATCATAGGCCAATGCGATTTTTTTGATGCTACGGAATTTAATCCCCTGATCAATGGCTAATACAGGGCAGGAAGATTTATAAATGAGCGAAGTCGTTTTACTGCCGATAAATCTTTCAGCCAGGTACCCGGCGCCCTGCATGCCCATAATAACCAGGTCTGCTTTGCGGCGGGAAGCATACCGGTTAATTTCGTCTGCGGCACTGCCGAATGTACACGCGCTTTCCACCAAAAGTTTTTTTCCGTAACGCAGCAGAAGTTTTTGCTCTATTTTCTTTAAAGCTTCCATACAGCCCGTTTCCAGGTCGTCGGCTACCGGGATAACCGATGTGAATTCGACATCCAGCATGGGAGCATGGATCACGTGGAAAAGGATTAATCTGGCATGCGTCAGTTGAGCGATCTCGGCGGCATAATGAATCGCGTTTTCTGCTGCTTTTGAAAAGTCGGTAGGTACTAAAATCACCTGCGGTGTTGTTTTTTCCGGTGTTTTCATGACAATTTTATTTTAGAATTTAAGTAGGTGATCCACAACGTTCCTGACCCGTGCAAAAAAACGGTATCGATTCGCTGGAAGAAGAACTGAGTGCTGAGAAAAACCCTTGCTATACATACGGCGGCTATCTCGTGGGTATTGACTGATGGTCTTCATGAACTTCTGTTTCAATTAATTATGAAACAAAAGTACGGACGTAGCTGTGCCCGGGAAATGAGAAGTATCAGCGCAAAAAAATGAGAGTTATCAGCGGGGATCTTTTTGAACCATAGCTCAAAGAGCCGGAATACCTGTATCTTCCGTGGAAAATCAGGGAGTGTGGAATTATTCGAAGCTAGTCGCCTAATTTTTTAATTGGACCAGTTTATCGTAATTAAGGATGGTAATGGTACCTCCTTTCATGTCTACCAGGCCTTCATCCCTGAAATCGCATAAAGTACGTATCGTAGTTTCCGTGGCGGTTCCGGCGAGATTGGCCAGGTCCTCCCGGGATATTCTCATGCTGAATACCGGTTCATCTTCTTTTTTATAGCGGGTGTAAAGTGTCGCTAAGGATTCCGCCACCAATTTTCTAACGGAGTTATAGGCGAGCTTCAGTAATTGCTCTTCTTTTTCCTGGAGGTTGTCCGAAATCATCTTAATGAATTTGCGGGATATTTCAGGATTTTTATGAATGAGTGAAAAGAAATCATCCCGGCGGATCATATATATTTCAGCTTCCTCCAGGACGGTCGCCGAATCATTGTACGGACCTTCGTTCAGCAGGGCCAGGTATCCGAAAAAATCGCCTTCTTTATATAGTCCTGTAATCAATTCCTTTCCCTGCTCATTGGAGCGGTAGGTTTTGATTTTTCCCCGGTTCAAAAAGAAGACGCCTTTGGGGGAATCGCCGTCCATATATATGTTCTGCTTTTTCTTGTACAAGCTGGCCTTATTTTCCTGGGAGAGTTTTTTTAAATCTTCAAAACCGTGAATGTTCTTTAAAAATTCACTGAGGCCTTCGATATTTTTTGAAAAATCTTTCTTTACATGCTCCGCTCGTTTTAACCGGCTTTCCATAGCGCTTAATAATTCGGCGCTGGAAAAGGGTTTGGTCAGGTAATCGTCTGCCCCGAGGTCCATTCCTTTCCGGATGTCGCTTCTTTCGGCTTTTGCAGAAAGAAAAATAAAAGGAATCCCCGCGGTAGCTTCATTTTTTGAAAGCAGCTGTATGACCCCGTAACCATCCAGGATGGGCATCATAATATCGCAAATGATCAGGTCAGGAATTTCTTTCTGTGCGATTTCAATCCCTTCTTTGCCGTTCTTTGCAATAAAAACATGGTAGTTAGCCAGGGTCAGGATTTCCGCGATACTTTCACGCACATCGGTGTTATCCTCAATCAGTAGAATTTTTTTCATTGTGGTATGGTTATCGTAAATGTCGTTCCCTTATTTTCCGTGCTCTTCAACCCAATTGTTGCATGCATGAGTTCAGCATATTTTGCGACTATATTCAGGCCGAGGCCAGTACCTTGAATGTGCGTTGCGTTTTGTCCCCGAAAAAAACGCTCAAATAAATGTCGTTGGTCCGCCTTTGATATTCCTATTCCCTCGTCCCTGACCGAAATTTTTACTTCTGAGGGACTACTGGCGACTTTTACCTGGATAATCCCATCTTCATGTGAAAATTTAATAGCATTGGAAACGAGATTAAATAAAACGTTCTTTAACAACATTTTATCGAGGTAGACCGTTTGCTTTCCTGCATAGCTGATCTTTACTGTTTGTTCGCTTGTTGCCAGGGGTTGCATTTCCGTTATTACTTCAGCTATAAATGTTTTCAGGTCCAGCATGGCGGGTTTGTTCTCCACTTTCCCTTCTTCCAGTTTACTCAGGGAAAGAAAGTCATTTAAGATGTCCGTCAGGTTGTCGATCGAAGTTTTGATTTTGTTCACATGTTTAGCATGATTCGGAGAATCTTTTTTTTCCTCATACAGGCTGACGAGGTCGAGAGATAACCTCATGGAGGCGAGCGGGGTCCTGAATTCATGGGAGGCCATTGAAACGAAACGGGATTTCAGTTCGTTTAACTCCTTTTCTTTGTTTAGCGCATTATGCAGGTATTTTTTTGTTTTTTCCAATTCTTCAACAGCTTCTTCCAAAACAAGCGTCCGGTTCTTTACTTGTTTTTCGAGTTCGATGGAATAATTTTTCATTTTTTCTTCAGCCTGTTTGCGGACGGTAATATCTACAACAAAGCCGATTACAAATTTTCCTTCGGGAGAAGAATACGGACTCAGGCTGATCTCTACCGGGAACTCCGAACCGTCCTTTTTTAAACCGTACAGGTCCAATCCGGCCCCCATCGACCGGGCATGTGGATTTTGACCATAGTTTTCCCGGTAACCTCTGTGCTTGTCAGCATAACGCTCGGGAACCAGGGACTCTATCTTTTTGCCCAGGAGTTCTCCTTCAGCATAGCCAAAGAGTTTTTCGGCGCTTGGATTAATCCGGGAGATTTCCCCCATTTCATTCACTACGAGAACACCTTCTGTGGCATGCATAAATAAAGCATCAAGTCCTTCTTTGTTTTCCATATTCCTGCGATAGCTTATCTGGCAAATGTAAGATTTTTTTGTTTTTATTTTACATCTCAAATCCCAAATTGCTCTCTGAAATCGAGTGGACATCTTCAGCCAAAAGCTCGAAATCTCTCCGCTAAAGGGTTCCATGCTTGGGTAGGCGCGCCCTTTCCAGGGTCTGTAATCCATTTAAACCATCACGTTTCAATCTTCCGTAAGCTAACTGAAAAGTGAAGGCGGCCGACAAACGGATTAATTTCGTAAATTTGAGAAATGGAGCATTGTTGTTCACACGGGCATGATCATCATCCGGGAACGAAAACGGAGATCACTCAGCAAGAAAGCTGGTTAAAAGAACGCTGGCCGCTCCTGGCGGGGATGCTTGTGCTTTTTGGGATGCTTACGCTGGAATTTGGCTTTGCTTACGTACCTGAATTTCCGTTTGAGTTCTTTATTTACGGAGCAGCTTATTTGCTGGCGGGTTACCCTGTGTTGTATATGACCTATCGCAAGCTGATCCGTTTCGATTTTTTCAATGAATTTTTCCTGATGTCCGTTGCAACGCTGGGGGCTTTTGCGATTGGTTCTTACAGTGAAGGTGTGGCCGTGATGGTTTTTTATTCCGTGGGCGAATGGTTCCAGGATGCGGCCGTCAACCGGGCGAAGCGAAGCATTCAGGCTTTACTGGATGTACGACCGGATGAGGTGACCGTGATCCGGGACGGGCAGGCGCAAAGGCTCCATCCGAAAATGGTAAAAACCGGCGAAACGATCAGCGTCAGGCCCGGCGAAAAAGTGGCGTTGGATGGCATCCTGCTTTCCGAAAAGGCGGGGTTTAACACAGCGGCGCTCACCGGAGAAAGTCGTCCGGACCTGAAACACAAAGGCGAAGCGGTCTACGCGGGAATGATCAACCTGGATACTCCAGCAGAAATCCTGGTGAAGACCTTGTTTCAGGATAGTAAGCTGAGCCGGATCCTGGCTTTGGTACAGGAAGCTACTTCGCGCAAATCGCAAACGCAATTGTTCATTAGCCGTTTTGCAAAAATATATACTCCTGTCGTTTTTGCCCTGGCGGTGTCTGTTTGCCTGCTTCCTTATTTTTTCGTGGCCGATTATGAATTTAAAAGCTGGTTTTACCGGGCGCTGGTATTCCTGGTGATCAGTTGTCCCTGTGCGCTGGTGGTTTCGATCCCGCTCGGATATTTTGGGGGAATCGGGCTCGCTTCGCGCAATGGCATTTTGTTTAAAGGCTCCAATTTCCTGGATGTGATGACTCAAATCGATACGGTGGTGATGGACAAAACCGGTACACTGACCGAAGGCGTTTTCAAAGTGCAGGAAATCAAAACGGAGGGAATGGAAGAGCAGGAGCTCGTTTCCTTTGCCGCCGCACTTGAAAGTCAGTCGACGCACCCGCTTGCGCAGGCGATTGTGAGTTATGCTGCCGAAGCAGGAATCCGGCTGCCGGAGGTTCTTTCGGTGGAAGAAATCGCGGGCCACGGCCTGAAAGGCCTGGTTGGGAGCAAGGAAGTATTGGCTGGAAACCTGAAACTGCTGAAGCGTTTTGAAGTGATTTATCCAGGGGAAATAAGCGATCTTGCTTATACGATTGTAGCTGTGGCCGTGGATGGAAAATATGCCGGTCACATCATTATTGCCGACCGGATCAAAGAAGACGCCCCCGCAGCGATTTCCGGGCTGCATGCGCTCGGGATAAAAACACTCATATTTTCCGGCGACAAGCTGGCGGTTGTTAGCGGGGTGGCCAAAGCCTTGAAAATCGATGAAGCCTACGGTGATTTACTGCCGGAAGACAAACTTGCCCGGCTGCAGGTACTCAAAAACAGGGGACACCGGCTTGCTTTTGTGGGCGATGGGATCAATGATGCGCCGGTGATTGCGCTGGCAGATGCCGGGATTGCCATGGGAGGACTGGGAAGTGATGCGACGATAGAAACAGCTGATATTGTGATCCAGAATGATGAACCGTCTAAAATTATAAAAGCAATCAAAGCAGGAAAAATTACGCGCGCTGTGGTGTGGCAGAATATCGTTTTCGCAATGACAGTTAAGGTCCTGGTGCTGGCCCTGGGCGCCGGCGGACTAGCCAATCTCTGGGAAGCGGTGATTGCGGATGTAGGTGTGGCTTTGCTCGCTATCCTGAATGCCGTGAGGTTACAGGGAATTAAACTGTAAGTTACTTTGTGTTTAGGTACCAATTTAAAATAAATTTACATCTTTGAAGGAAATAGTGCCGCTGTAACACAGTTGGTCAAAACTTAAATGATCATGAAAATAATCTGCCTTTCTGTTGTCTTTCTCAGTATAAATGCTCTGCTCAGGGCCCAATCACCTATTGTTGGGGATGGATCGGGTGCCGATCTTTCGGCGAATAGCTATGGGAACCTGCATCCGCGCAGCTGTACGGACCGGGCGGGTAATCCGCTGGTGGTGTGGGGACGCTGGTCAGACGAAGGCGTGATGTTTTCCCGCTGGGACGGAAATGCATTTACAACGCCGGTGAAACTGAACCCCGGTTGGATGGGTGCGGCGGCGGCTTCGTGGATGGGACCGGATATTGCGGCCCACGGTGATACGGTGTATGTGGTTGCGAAACGGGCGCCCGAAGAGGCCGATACGAATTACATTTATTTGTTCCGTTCCTTCGATGGCGGGGAGAATTTTGACGAACCGGTGCGGGTAGATGCGATCGGGGATAGCCTTTCCTGGCTGCCGACTGTAAGCACGGATGCCCTGGGAAACCCGCAGGTGGCCTTTATGAAATTCAACTCTTCCTTCCTGGATTCGCGCTGGGTGGTAGCCCGTTCGACAGATTACGGGGCTACTTTTTCCCCTGATCAGCGCGCCAGCGGCTGGAATGGTTCCGCAGAAGTCTGCGATTGCTGTCCCGGTGCCCTGGTGAGCGAAGGCAGCACAACGGCGATGCTCTACCGGAACAATCAGGAAAACATCCGCGATATCTGGATGGGTGTTTCCAGCAACAGCGGAGCGGAATTTACGGCCGGTTGCAACATCGATAACAACAATTGGCTGATGATGTCCTGTCCTTCAAGCGGGCCGGATGGCGTGATCGTTGGCGATACGCTGCACGCGGTTTTTATGAACGGCGGCGAGGGTGACAACTTTGTCTATTACAGCAAATCGTCGCTCAGTAACGTAACCAACGGCAGTGTTTCCCGGATTACGGAAAGTTTTGCCGGACTGAATATGCAGAATTACCCGCGCATTGCCCGGAATGGAAGTGCAGTAGCTATTGTCTGGATGCAAATCGTGAACAGCACGGTCCAGCTGCCGATCCTGTTTACCGAAGACATCAGCCAGGGCTTGCCGGCGGTTTACGATACGGTTGATCTCGGGAACATCACCAACATGGATGTGGTTATCGGAAACGGGCAATTGTTTGTATTCTGGCAGGACGGGATCGCCGGCACAGTGAAATTCAGGAGGGGGATTTTCGGGGAAGGACTTTCACTGGAGGAAAACCCGGATTTGAACTTATTTTCCTTGTATCCTAACCCGGTAAAGGACGAATTGACGATTGTATACCCGGCCGGAACGAATCGGTTGACGGTGAGTGATTTATCCGGTAAGGTTGTGTTGACGCAGGATAATCTTCCCGGGACCAAGCAGGTACTGGACCTTTCAGGCTGGGAGCGGGGTGTTTATTTCCTGGGGCTACAGTCGGGGCAAAGCTTGTATACGCAAAAAGTAATCCGGGAATAGATTTGAATTTTAAATCAATCAATTACAGATGATTTTACGGACGGCGTGCGTCCAATGAAAAATAATATTATATTTAGCACACAAATCACAAAAACTTAGAACTTATGATGGTAGGATTGATTATCGGGGGTGTGGTATTACTCCTAATTATTCTGATGTTTAACATGCTTGTTAGCCGCAAAAACCAGGTGGAAAATGCCTTTGCGAGCGTAGATGTCCAGTTGAAAAAACGCTTTGACCTGATCCCGAACCTCGTTTCGACGGTGAAGGCTTACATGAAGCACGAGCAGGACACGCTGACGAAGCTGACCGAGCTGCGCAGCAAGGCGGTGGCCGGCGATACGCAGAGCGACGAAAAAGTTGACCTGAGCAACAAGATTTCGGCTGCGGTGCGCGAGATTATGATTTCCGTGGAGAATTACCCGGACCTGAAGGCCAACGAAAATTTCATGCATCTCCAGGGCGTTTGGAACGAAACCGAGGAGCAGATTTCGGCTTCCCGCCGTTTCTTTAATTCTGCCGTGACGGATTACAATAACGCGGTGGAACAGTTCCCCACAAATATGTTTGCGGGCATGATGGGCTACAAACGCAAAGCCGTGTTCGAAATTGTTGAAGCGGAGCGCCAGAATATCAGCGCCAAAGCCTTGTTCGAAGCTTAATCCCGGTAGCTTATGAAAACAATAGCAGAATTTGAGGCCCTTTATGAAAAGGACCTGAAACCGCAATTGGAGCCATTGGAAACGATGCGTAAAGGCTTCATGAAAAAAATCTGGATCCTGCTGCTGATCCTTGCGGCACTGGAAGCCCTCGTATTCGTGGGCGGCAGGGCCGGGTGGGTGCAGCCCGAAAATATGGAGGCCAATGTACTCAGCTATATCATTATGGGCGTAGTAGGCGTAGTGGGACTGGTGGTTTTTATCATCATGTTTTATCTGTTCAAGAAAAAATTCACTTCCCGCTTCAAGAAGGAAATCATTGACAAAATGGTGAAATTCGTGGACAGCGGTTTGTATTACAGTGCGGAAAGCGGGGTTAGTGAGTCGGTGTTCATGCAGAGCTCGATTTTCCTGACGCGTCCCGACCGGTATAAAACAGAAGACCGGGTGAGCGGGACCATTGACAAAACCAGCATTGAATTTGCAGAAATCCATGCCGAATACAAAACCCAGAACGGGAAAAATACCCAGTGGCACACGATTTTCAAAGGCCTGTTCTTTATTGCTGATTTCAATAAAAACTTTGGCTCACGGACAGTGGTATTGCCGGATAATTTTGGAAAAACATTCGCTTTTATCGGGAATGCACTCCAGAAAATGAATGTCATGCGCGATTCGCTTGTGAAGCTCGAAGACCCTGAATTTGAGAAGCATTTTGTTGTATACAGTAAAGACCAGGTGGAAGCACGGTATATTTTATCGACTTCCCTCATGGCGCGGATTATGGATTTCAAAAACAAAACCAATGCCCGTATTTCCCTGGCTTTCCTGGACAATAAACTGTTCCTGGCCTTGCCGCTGAACAAGGATTTATTTGAACCGAACATTTTCAGCTCCGTCATGAAAATTGACATCCTGAAAGAATATTTCCAGTATATCGTACTGACTGTAGGGATTGTGGAAGACCTCAACCTGAACACACGCATCTGGACGAAAGAATAAAGCAGTTTAATGACTCAATTTATAAAACCGGGACTGTTTTCAGCACCCGGTTTTTTTTTCGTCCGGAATTTTGTAAATCCCTTTTAAAAAGATGTAACGTTTATCCCGGAGATTCGGCCCATTTTTGTTGCTGTAAACATCGGTTGAAAAAATACAGATTACCTTTTAAAAACAGACAGATATGAACAACGAAAAAGCAATTGAAATCCTGAACGGGTTGATCGTGATTAACAACGATCGTATTGAAGGTTATGAACGAGCCTACAAGGAAACCGACGAAGCCGACCTGAAATCTCTTTTTTCCAAAATGAGCAGCACCAGCCAGAGATGCAAATCGGAATTGGTGTCCGAAGTACAGAAACTCGGCGGGACAGCAGAAGAGGGAACAACCACCAGCGGAAAATTCTTCCGGATCTGGATGGACATCAAAGCCGCGCTTACCGGTAAAGACCGTAAAGCCATCCTGAGTTCCTGCGAATTCGGAGAGGATTTCGCCGTAAAAACCTACGAAGATGCGCTGGAACATTCCGGGGAAATTTCTTCGGAGCTGCATAACCTCATCAGCAGCCAGTATGCCTTAATCAAAGCCGATCATGATGCGGTTAAGAGCTTGCGGGATGCCTTGAAAATAAGTTAGTTAAAGTTACACTCATAACAACGAGTCGGCGGGGAAGATTTTTTAAGTGTTTTTCTTCCCCGCCTTTTTTGTTTGTTTTTCCACGACAAAAAATACAAAACCTTCCATGGATCTGACCACCGGATATCCTTTCTTTTTAATCAACAGCGGTTTGCCGCACGCTTATCCCAGGCTTGATCAAGCACTGAAAACAGATGTTTTGATTATCGGCGGTGGAATTTCTGGAGCACTGACGGCCTGGTACCTGGTCAAAGCCGGCCTGGATTGCGTGCTTGTGGACGCCCGTTCCATTGGGCTCGGGAGCACCTGCGCCAGTACGTCGCTTCTCCAATACGAGCTCGATATCCCGCTTTCGCAACTCAGCCGGCAAATCGGCCGGGCTGCCGCTGAAAAGGCTTATCATTTGTCATCAGAAGCGATTGACACCCTCGAAAAGCTCTCCTGGCAACTTGAATTTCCCTATTTTGAAAGGCAGCAGAGTCTTTATTTTGCAGCCTATAAAAAAGACAAGCGCTTACTTGAAGAAGAGCTCAGCGCCCGCAAACAAGCCGGTTTCCGGGTAAAATTCCTCAAAAGTGAGGATCTTGAACAACAATTCGGCTTTGGTGCACCGGCAGCCATTCTTTCGAAACAAGGCGCTGCTACGGATGCCTACCTGTTTACCCATGCTTTGCTTAAAGCTTCTATCAAAAAAGGCTTGCAGGTATTTGACCGCACCCGGATTGAAAAGATCAGCTACGGAAAAAAACAATTGAGTCTGCTAAGCGACCGGGGACATGAATTGAAGGCGCGCTATGTGGTCAACGCCTCCGGTTATGAAATCAAGGAATTTATTGATAAAAAAATTGTGGAGCTGGTTTCAACTTATGCCATAGCTTCCGAACACATGGACGGCGCTTTCCCCTGGAAGGAAAAATGCCTGCTTTGGAATACCGCCGATCCTTACCTGTATATCCGGCAAACGGCTGACCGGCGCATTATTGTGGGCGGGCGCGACGAAAGCTATTACGATCCCCGTAAACGCGACCTTCTTATCGGGCGCAAATCGAAGCAGCTGGCCGCCGATTTTTTGAAGCTATTTCCACAAACGGAGTTCAGGAGTGAATTCAGCTGGACGGGAACTTTTGGGACTACAAAAGACGCTTTGCCTTATATCGGAACTTATGAAAAAACA
>CBINGV010000122.1:0-10579 GCA_966250255.1 uncultured Flavobacteriales bacterium
CCAGTTTTCCAAATATTCACCCGATCTGGGCACGATCAATTACATGCCGCACAAAACAGTCGTTTCGGGGGGCACGGCCAATTACGAAATTTCCGTTACCGAAGCTTCGGTGACCGGTTTTAAGGCCAAGGCGGAAGCGGTGGTGGATTTCAATGGCGACGGGAAAAAGAACCTCTGGGAAATCGACCAGGACGGGATGTTGAAAGAAATACAGGCAGACTGATGGCAGCGGTTTTACTCATAGCAATGATGCTTTTCGTCTTTTTCCAGGATTTGAAGATCAGGGCCCTTTACTGGTTTTTGTTTCCGGTGATCCTCGGCCTGTCCCTCTGGTATGCCCATGCAGCCATGAGCTGGCAGCAGCTGGGCTGCAACCTGGCCATCCTGGCTATCCTGCTCCTGGGACTTACGCTCTACCTGAGTTTGAAACACCGGCGTTTGGTAAATCCTTTCGATGGCTTTTTCGCCTGGGGCGACACGCTGTTTTTACTCTCCGTACTGCCTCTGTTCAATGCCTATGCCTTTTTGTTTTATTTCATCACCGGTACCTGCTTTGTGTTGCTGGTACACGGAGTTTTGCTTTTATTGAAAAAAACGGAAAAAGAGATTCCCTTCGCCGGCTACATGGCTTTTTACCTTGGGGGGCTGATCGTATTTTCCAATTGCTATGATATACCACTGATTTGAGCACACTGAACGACATAACGATTGATCCTGAAACCCAGCAGCTGATCCGTTCGGACCTGGCCTGGCATTACCGCGTTATTCCCAAAGGACGGGAGGAGCAGCGTTTTATGCTCTGGATCGATGAAAGTGTGGATCAGCAGCTCACGCGGGAAGAGCTGGAAGCCCTGCTCGGGATGGAAGTAGAGCTGTT
Organism: uncultured Flavobacteriales bacterium; assembly: GCA_966250255.1. Lineage (GTDB taxonomy): Bacteria > Bacteroidota > Bacteroidia > Flavobacteriales_D > Crocinitomicaceae > M2408. The sequence goes on from CBINGV010000122.1 coordinate 878, forward strand.
TCCCTGTGATAAAACCCGGATCCAGCGGGCGCTGGGCAAATACTACCGGACTTCCGGCGAGCAGGAGCAAAAATTCAGCTTTGACGCGCGCCTCGATTTTGTCGACCGCCTCATCCAGGAAGCCAGGCAGCTCGGGAGCAGTGATATCCACATCGAGGTTTTTGCGGATCGCGCCCGGGTGCGGATGCGGGTGGACGGCCACCTGATCCAGCGCTATGTGCTCGACAAAGACGATTACCCGGAATTGATCAATAAGGTCAAAATCCGGAGCAAGCTCGATATCTCCGAAAAACGCCTGCCACAGGACGGCCGGATCCAGTACGACGATTTCGACATGCGCGTATCCATCCTGCCGACCTTGCACGGCGAGAAAATCGTGCTGCGTCTCCTGGGCCACGATGCTTCTTCACTCAGCATGGAAAAACTGGGCTTTTCGGAAATCGAAAAAACGCGTTACCTCGAAGGGATCAAAAAACCCAACGGGATCATTCTCATCAGCGGCCCGACCGGTTCGGGGAAAACGACCACGCTCTACGCCACGCTCAAGCTGCTCAATGATGAAAAACGCAACATCGTCACGGTCGAAGACCCGATCGAATATACGCTCGAAGGCATCAACCAGGTGCAGCTCAAAGAAAGCATCGGCCTGACCTTTGCCAGCGCTTTGCGCTCCTTCCTGCGCCAGGACCCGGACGTGATCATGCTCGGGGAGATCCGGGACGGTGAAACGGCACAAATGGCCATCCGGGCGGCGCTCACCGGTCACTTGGTCTTGTCGACAATCCACACCAATTCGGCCTGGGGGACGATTTCCCGCCTGATCGACATGGGCGTTCCGCCCTTTTTGCTGGCCAATACGATCAATTCCAGCGTAGCGCAGCGTTTGGTGCGTAAATTATGTACGAACTGCAAAAGTGAAACCGCCCTTCAACCGGAAGACTGGCCTTACGGTTTGTCGCGGGAAAGAATGCCCGAAACACACCATGTCGCCGTGGGTTGTGACCATTGCCATTTCACGGGCTACAAGGGAAGAGTGGCTTTATATGAAGTGATCCCGGTAGACGAAGAGCTGGCCATTGCCATCAAAAATAATGAAAGCCACATCCAGGAAAAACTGGAAGCCCGCGGCATCAAAAGCCTGGCCGCGCGGGCACTGGAAATATTAACGGAAGGAGTGACCTCGCTGGATGAGGTGTACGCCCTCTTAACCGGATTTTAAACCACATGAAAAAGACCCTGTTTACCTTGTTTTTAATGCTGAGCTGCCGCTTTTTCGCCCAGGATTTTACCGAAAGCGAGCTGCGTTTCAAGCTGGATTCCCTGGCCTACCGCCAGGCCGGATTCAACAATAAACTGCAGCTCAACCTGACCGGCTTGCCGCTGCACGAACTGATTTCTTCCGTAGCGCTGGAAAATAACCTCAACATTACGGTCGACCCGACCATTAATCAATTGATTTCCTACAATTTTTTCGATGCCCAGGTGAAAGACATGCTGGTATTTCTTTACCTCAATTTTGAGATCGAATACAACTTTGTCGGCTCGATCATTTCCGTCAAAAAGCGCACGGTCAAAAAGGAAGTGCTTGTTACCCGCCCGGCGCGTGAAATTGAGATGACTTACAATGCAGCCAATCAATTCCTGTCACTTGATTTGAAAAGCGATACGCTCTGGCGCGTATTGGAAAAACTGACCCGTATTTCGGATAAAAACTTCGTGCTGACACCCGAAATCCGCGAAAAACAGGTGAACGGCTTTTTCCAGAACCGTCCCTTTGAGCAGGTGCTCGACATGCTGGCCAAAAACAATGCCCTAGAAATCACCAAAGGCGCGGAGGGCTACTACTCGGTTTCGCCGGTAGCTTCCGGCAGCCAGGAAGGCAGCGGTGGCCGGACAAACGGGGGTAATTCCGGCCGGAACCCGGTAAAAGGAAATGCCAATGCGCAGGACCTGGCCATCAAAAAGACGCCAACCGGAACCCTGGACGTGTATTCCAACAATGCCGATCTCTTTGAAATTATTCGCACGGCAGCCGAGGAAAGCGGGCAGCACTACGTAATTTATTCCGCCATCGAAGGCAAAAGCAACCTGGAGCTGAAAGATGTGAGCTTTGACCAATTACTTGGGAAATTGTTCAACGGCACCAAATACAATTACAAGGCAGAATCCGGGATATACGTGATCGGTGAAAATAAAATGGAAGGTTTGCGCAACACCGAGCTGATCCGGATGGAAAACCGCACGATTGAAAACGTAAAAGCCCTGATCCCGAAAGATTTGGCTACAGACCTCGAGATCTCCGAATTTGTCGAGCTCAACGGCCTGGTCGTTTCGGGCAACGAACGCCGCATCGCCGAGTTGAAAAACTTCCTGAAATCGATTGATCTTGTGGTGCCGATGGTGCAGATCGATGTGATGCTCCTCGTTTCCAAGCGCGGATCCACGGTAAAAACCGGTCTGAAAGGAGGCATCAAGGACGAACCGACCACGACCGGCGGGACGATTTTCCCGGAATTGAACGTTGAGCTCGGCTCGGAGGCCATCAACAACATCCTGAATACCATTTCCGGCTTTGGCTTTGTGAACCTCGGGCAGGTGACGGAAAAATTTTACCTCTCCCTGCAAGCCCTCGAAAGCAATAATGTGATCGACATCGAGAGCACACCGAAGATTTCAACCCTGAACGGTCACCAGGCCAAGATTTCGATCGGCCAGACGACGTATTACCAGGAAACCCAGGTGAATGTACAGACCACGATCAACAACCAGGGCATCCTGCAATCCAAGATCTGGAAAAACATCGATGCTAACCTGAGCGTGACGCTCAAGCCCTTCGTCAGTGCGGATGAATACGTAACCCTGGATATCACGGTGGACCAGAACGATTTTAGCGGGCGGGTTGACCCCACGGCGCCGCCGAACACAACCACCCAGAAATTCGAATCGCTGGTGCGGGTGAAAAACGGCGAATTGATCCTGCTGGGCGGCCTCGAGGAAAAGAAAAACAACAATTCCGGGTCCGGCATACCGTTCCTGTCGCGCATCCCGGTGCTCAAGTGGCTTTTTAGCAGCCGGAGCAAGGAAAAAGAAAAGTCCAAATTACACATTTTAGTCCGCCCGGTCGTATCGTATTAAGCATGAAAAAAGCTTTTCAACATAGCTGGAACCCCCGCCGGGCTGTTGTGATCCACCTGCATTACAACGCTTCCGGGCTGTCCCTTTCCGCCGCGAAAATTGGCAGCAAAGGCTGTGGGGAATTCCGTGCCTTTGAGCATTTGGGGGACCTGGTCAAAAAATGCGGCAAGGAATTGCCTTACCTGCTGCACGTCACCGGCTCGGGCGTGCTCACGCGTGCGGTTGAAAATATCCCGAATTACCGCGAGCAGCTGATCGTAAACGGCGACAAGGAAGATTTTTACTTCACAAGCCTTGAAGCCGGCTCCAGGCTGGTCACTTCTTTTTTCCGCAAAGCCCTTGTTGCAGCACCAATGGAGGAAATGAAAAACAGCAAGGTTTTTGTGCTCAATATCACCAGCGGCATGGTCCCGGCGCTTTTGCATATTGCCCGGGGTGGTGAGCTCGCATTTGACCACCAGGTGAGTATCCGGAACGGGCAGCTGGAAAGCTTTAAGCGGAGCGAAACAAGTGCTGTACAACAAACGCTCGCCGGAAAGGCCTTTCCTTCTTACGAACAGGCGATCGGCGAAAGTCTTGCCCGTCAGCTGAAGGAAAACAACCCGGCTTTGAGCGGCGGATTCCGGGAGGAAGAAAAGCAACAGGCTTTGCAGTCGTGGACCGAATACAGCAAATTCCGTTTTTTCGGTATCGCACTCGTTTCGGTGATTTTAGTGCTTCTGCTCGGCAATTATTTTTACCTCAACCGGCTCAACCAGCAAGTGGCCGACCTGGAAGTGGAGCTGGCGCTCAACAACGAGAACCTCTCGCTTATGGACCGGCTTGAGCAGGAAAAAATCCGCAAGGAACAACTGATCCTCACATCGGGGATTAACGGGCGCTCGTTTACCTCGTATTTCATTGATGCTGTCGGGAAAACGGTGCCGGCTTCCATCAAGCTCACCGAAATGCATGTTTTTCCTTTGAAAGAGCGCCTGAAACAGAAACGCAAGGTGGAAATTGACCAGGAAAACATCGAAGTGACCGGTCTCACGCAATCCAGCTCCGTGCTCGACGACTGGATGGAAAAAATGAACCGTTTCGAGTGGGTGGCCCGCGTCGAATTATTAAACTACATGAAGCTCAATGACCGCCAGGCGGAATTTAAGCTTGTAATCCGCATCGCCAAATGACTTTTTTTGATAAATATACCTACAAACAAAAAAATTATGCGCTGCTCCTCCTGGGCGTATTGCTCATCGCCGTGGCTTACAAGCGCTCCTTCAAAACGACGCTCGAAACGCGGGCTTACAAGCAGGAGATCGAAGAAAAGATCCGGGCGGCCAAATACGCATCGCAAAATATCAAAAGCATCCAGCAAGCCTTGTTGCAGCTGAATAAGGTTATTGGGAAAGAAAATATTACGATTGAAAAGGTGCAGCAGGGTTTCCTGAACTTTTTTGCCCGCCGCTCGCAGCATTTGACGGTCTACCAGATTGATGAGGTATTGAGCTACAGGCACCCGGATTTTACGGTGCTGACCCACCGGGTTGTGCTGCGTGGCAATTTCATCGATGCCCTGAAATTTATTTACGCTTTGGAAAAGGAGTTCGACCAGGCAAAATTGCTGAATGTTTCCTTTGAATATAAAAAAATGAACGCAGACCAGGGGGAAGACCTCTATACGGTGCTCCTGCTGCAAAATTATGAACGCTGATTAAATGAAGAATTGAGCATGAAAAATGGAAAATTAATTTTAATGTTTATTGGTCTGTTTGCGGGCTTGCAAAGCTGCAAGGAAATAATTGCAACGGACATCAGTGAAACAGTCCCGGTGCTGATTCTCCCGCAGGCAAACGACACCCTGCAAAACAACCCCGTGCATTTCAAATGGGAAGAAGTAGACGGCGCTGAAAAATATCACCTGCAAATCGTAAGCAAGTCCTTTGCCAACATCGAAAGCTACGAAATCGATTCCATGATTACAGGAACTTCCGTTTACATCAGCCTGGATTCGAATGCCTATGAGCTGAAACTGACCGCCATGAATGCCGGCTATAGCTCGCATACGCTCGGGCCGGTGAAATTCCAGGTGGGCGTTCCGGCCTCGGAATCATCCAACAGCGTAACGCTTATTTCCCCGGCTGCCGGTTCCTATTTCAACGAGGATTACCTCGAAGCCCCGGGTTTTGAAGGCATCTTCGAGTGGGGATTGTTGAGCGGCGCGGATTCGTATGAATTTTCCCTGCGCCGCGGAACGGGCTTTGCATCCGGTACCGTAGTGGAATCCGTTCCGGGCATCGAAACATCCCAGCATGAGCTGGATGAAACCCTGACGGAGGGCCAGTACTGGTGGGGCGTTCGGGCCATTTACAGCTCCGGCTCGGAAACAACGGTTTCCACCCGTAAATTTTACATCGATACCTACGATCCGGTTGTTCCGACGCTGGTTTCGCCTTCGTCGACTGTGCAGGCGGGAAATGTCACCTTCACCTGGACCAACGCCACGGACCCGGGCACAATTAAATCCCCGGTGAGTGCGATCGTTGAGGTGGACGAAGACATGACTTTTACGGCCAATCCCGAAACGGCAACATTCAGCTCCGGCAACGGAACCGTGAGCGGTACATTTGAGCTTTTGGGCAGCGGTACCCGTTATTGGCGTGTGAAAAACGTAGATGCGGCCGGCAATGTTTCGTCTTATTCAAGTATCGGGCAGTTTACGCTTACGCCATGAAAAATAAGGGATTGACCTATTTTATGCTGATCGTGGTAGGAGTGATCTGGTACCAGGTTTTTTTCCGCATCAAGTCCAACCTTGAGATCGGCGATGAGCTGCCTTCGAAGGGAAGTTCCTTTGCCCTTTCCGACCTCCGGATCAAGCGCGACACCTTCAGCCTGCAGGCAAATTACCGCGATCCTTTCGGGGGAAAAATGGTTGCTGTGAGCCGACCGGATACCATAAAACGGGTTTACAAAGCCCCCGTGGAAGCCAAAGAGCCGCGCCGCCAGCCCGTAGAACCAAGCTGGGTAAAAATCCGCTATTACGGCCTGATCAAAAAAACGGAATCCAAGGACCCGCTGGCCCTGCTGAACATCGACAACGAGCAGTTTTTCCTGCGAAAAGGCGATGAGGTCTACGACGGGTACAAGGTCCAGGCGATTTACCGCGATTCCGTTTTGATTTCCTATGGGAAAAAAAGCCGCTATTTTTATAAGAAATAAAGGTACAATTCTTTACTTTTAGCGGAATGTTAATTGGGATTTTAGTAAGCAGTATTTTGTGTGTTGCAGCTACAGTAGACTCTTATAATTTCATAAAGGTATATTTGAAATTGCAGAAAAAGGGCAAGGAAACAGAAGGGCAGATAATCAGTAAGTCAGATTCCTATGGAGCATTCAAAAGTAATGTGACAATTTGTTATTACCTGAATGCCGAAATCATCAAAACAAGGCCGGTACTTTCCTTGTTTAATTTTTCGGTGATTATTGTTGGGAAAAAAGTCACGATTTTTTATGATCCGGATGATCCTGAAAGGATTGTGATTAAAAATAAAACCCAGATAACTGTAATCTTGCTGGCTTTAATTGTGCTTTATTCGGGATTGGCTTTTCTGATAAATGCTAATTTTTAAACCATGAAAACATTTCCTTTCTTGAAAGAGCTCATCATAGGAAAAGAAAACGACATCCTTTTGCTTGAAAAATTGAAATCGGTTTTGAAAGAAATGGGTGCGGAAATCACCCGGGAGCTTTCCGGATTAGCCGGTTCACAGGAATATGCGGAGTATACGGTAGACTTAAAAGGTGAAAAATTGACCATCGAAATAGAAACATATATAGGAATAAGCCTCAAAGGTCCCTCTTTCCTGGTGGATGAAATTTTGGATCGTATGCCTTAAAAGTATTAATTATTCTTCTTTCTCTTCCTTCACTGCCGTTTCCGAAGGTGGTACCTCGCCGGTGTAATAATCCGCATAGACCTTGGTGAATTCGGCGCCGAAGAAAACGATCATCGACGAATACGAAACCCAGAGCAAAATCAGGATGATAGACCCCGCGGCGCCGTAGCCCGAACCGGGATTGGCATGCCCGAAATAAAATCCGAGGGCCGTTTTCCCCAGTACAAAGAGCAGGGCCGTCAGGAAAGCGCCAACCCAAACGTGGCGGAGCTTGATCTGGGCGTCCGGCAGGATCTTGAACATCAGGGAAAAAAGCACGGTAATGATCGCCAGCGAAAACAGGAAATTCAGCACTTGGAAGAAGAGCAGCAAGGGCATGGACCAGCGTTGTTCCAGCCAGGTACTGACAGCCGATAAAGCAGCCGAAAGTACGAGCGAAATTAGCAGCAGGAAGGCAATCGACAAAATCAGGCCGAGCGAAAAAAGGCGGGTTTTGAGGTAAATCCAGATGCCCGATTTGCTGGTGCTTGCTTTCACTTCCCAGATCGTATTGAGCGATTTCTGGATTTGTGCAAAAACCCCTGTGGCACCAATCAGGATGGTCGCAATCCCAATGCTCGTTGCCAGCCAGGATTCCCGCGTTTTGGCCGTCATGGCGATAATCTGCTCCACCTGGTCGGCGGTTTCTTCACCCATGACTTTCGAAATTTCCATATGGAGCCGGCCGGTCACAGCCTCCGGCTCCAGGAAATAGCCCCCCACACTGATAATAACCATCAATAGGCCGGGCAAGGAAAAAATAGCGTAATAAGCAATGATGGCGCTTTCCCGGAAAGGATCGCGGTTATACCACTTTTTAGAAGCGCGTTTCAACAGGAGGCCGGTTTTGTTAAAATGCAGGGCTTTCCGTGAGCTCATGGTCGCTTAAAGCTTTAGGGCCGGCTGCCGCCGATAATCCGTAAAAGAATTGAAATAACGGCCAGGACCAGCAACAGGTGAATGATATTCCCTGCAAAATTTGCAAAGAAACCGATAGCCCAGATGATCACGAGGATCACGGCTATGAGATAAAGGATATTTCCCATGGTATGTGAATTTAGTTGTTTTTAGTTCCTATAAAGATGCACTATTTCAGGCAGTTTTGCTTTACATCCCGGCTGGAATTACTTGTAGAAATGCTAGCTGTCGCCATTTTCGGCGGCCTTGTCGAGGCGTTTCTGCCGGCGTTTTTCCTTGCGGTCTTTTTTCCGTTCTTCCCGCTTACTCGGGCCTTCATCTTTCTTGTCCTCCCCGTTTTTAAACAATTTATCCAGGATGTTTTTCTTCCGCTCCTCGTCCACCGAACCCAGGGTGATTTCCTGGTCGATTGTCGGCTTGAGCGCCGAAATGAAGGCGTTTTTCAGGATCAGTATGATGGCATGCCCCAGGCTCAGCTGCGGGTTCTTCAGGTTGCCCGAAATATAAAGCTTCGTGGCCAGCTGGTCTTTGAAATGGTTCTTAAATACCCAGGCCACGCTTCCGATCAGGCTTTCGTAGGCAATCTGCAGCCAGTTGCCTTCTTCTTTTTTCCATTCCACGATGTCCAGGTCCTTGATCAGGGGTTTGACATAACCGTTCAGATCGCCGTCCTTCGCCGCCATTTCACAGTAAAGGCCAAAATTGCCCTTATTTACATCAACATTCGCATAGGCCCGCATGAAATCGTTCAGCTGCACCAGCTTCGTGTTTTCCAGCCGCAGGTTCATGTCAAACAAAGGCTGACTGGAGTAAGGGTCCAGCTTCATATCAAGCTTGAACTTACCGCCGTATACATTAGCGGTGGAAGTGATTGTAGCCGGCAAAACTTTCGAGCTGTCGTAGCCGTTCACGAGGTTAAGCGCGATCACATGCAGGTTCGTCAGTTTCATGTCCAACTGCGGAGTCGTGGAGGGATCGCGGTAGCGGATAAAGCTGTTCGTTACTTCCAGTTTGTTCATCCGGACCGGCATAAAGGAGTTGATTACATGGCGCAAATCGGCGGTATCCTTGGCCACGTCGCCAATGTCGTTCTTTTCCCGGGTGAAAATCACGGTAGCTGAATCCATGGCTACCTTCCCTACAATTTCACCGTTAAAAATAGCCTTCCATTCAATGGCGAGGTCTACCCGTTTGATATCGATGAAATCGACGGTATCTTTTTTATCGACCTTTTTCAGGTAAATTTTGTCGATCTGGTAAGCGCCGCGATACAGTGAAATATCAATGTCATCAATATGGCCGTAATAACCGTCCATATTGGCCAGCATTTTATTCGAAAAGTAAAGTACCACATAAGGAAGGGCGAGGCGTGCCAGGATAAGAAAAGCCAGGATCCAGAGCAGGATCCGCCTTCTTTTCCTTTTTTTCACCGGGTCGGCCGGTTTCTTTTCCCGTTTTTGAGCTGCCGGGGTTCTTTTCCGTTTACTGGTCATAGGCTTGTTGATTAAAAACTAGGCCTCCTTGTTCTGTGCCCTTCCGCGGTTTTCCGAGCGTTGGTAGCCTGTAATCCGCACCCCCCAGAAGGGGTCCGAACTGAAAAAACGATGGGACTCCGGGAAGCTGCTGATCCGGATATTGCCGCTTTCAGGGGAAGCATAGTCACGCAGCAGGACATCGCTTTTCGGATGGAAGGGTTGTTGCATAGCAAGTAGAATTTTTCAGGTCCTGG
>CBINGV010000123.1:0-10557 GCA_966250255.1 uncultured Flavobacteriales bacterium
TTCACCCGCCAGATGTACGTTTTGTTGACCTTATCGGCTTGCTCGGAAGTCATATCGCTTCCATCCCAGCTGTTGTCCGCAGAAGTACTTTTGAAAACCGTTCTGCCTGTTTCCGGATCGCTGATCGTGAGCTCAAAACCACTGTTCCGTTCTATGAGCGCTACCGGCATAAAACGGTTGTTGCGCGGATCGGAAGAGGCCGGGCGGAAAGCCGTTGGGGCCAGTAAATTGTAATCTTCGCGCACCGTGATTGTCACTACCTTTTTCGCCACGCAGCCTTGCTGGTCTTTTTTCGCGAGGCTTACCCGGTATTCGACCTTGCGGAAAACCGCAAGACGGGTATTTTCTGTTTGCGAGGGAATTTCACCTTTATCTGAGTTCCAGCTCATACCATTACCAAAATCCTGGGCTTTGAGGTTGATGTAAGGAATGCCGTTGTCGTAATTAATTTCGTTGTCGAAAGCAAACTCCGGGGCTTGCGGCCCGTTGACGCTGAAGGCTTTTTCCTGTTCGGAGATTTCCGTGCCTTTTACATCGTATTTCGGATAACGGAAATAATACACCCCGGTTTTAGTCAGCTGTATTTTCGTTTTACTGTTCCCCGCCAGGCTGGCAAGCACATTCCCGGATTCATCCGTCAAAAGACAACGGTTTTCGTTCGTGTTACCCAGTTCTGCCTCATCGTTGAGGCAATATTCGGAAGCACGCTTCGGCAAAGCAAAACGCGTGGAATTATTGAGCGGGATAATCGGATCGTTGACCGTTAAGGCCGGTTCCTGGTAGTCCGCTTTGTTTTCGAGCACCAGCGGGCCATAGCTTTGTTCTTTTTGTTGCGGGTTGTTTTTATTGGAATGTGATGCGCCTAAACCGGAGCTTGAGCCTGAACCGGACTGTTTGCCTGATTCAGCAGGTTTAACGGTATTGTCCGTATTTTTGATGGGCTGTCCGGAAGCAGACTGACTGTTATCCGCTGCGTTTTGTTCTGTTTTTTGGCTGCTTGTTTGCACCGGGCTTTGTTCTTCATTACCCACCAGGAAATACAAGCCCACGCCGATGAGTGCAGCAGCGCTTCCCCCAAGCAGGAAGTTTTTCGGCGAAAAAGCCTTTCCTTTTGCCGGCATGACCTGGTCAAGGCGACGGGAAACTTGCTCCCAGGCCTGCGGATCATACGGCTCCTGCCCCTCTTTCAATATCTCTTTCCAACTTTTCTCCATTTAAAGAAAATTATGTCCGTTTTTTTGTTCCAGAATCTGTTTCAGGCGCATTTTGGCCTTTGCCAGGTTCGACTTGGAAGTTCCTTCGGAAATCCCCAGCTCTTCGGCGATCTCCTTGTGGGTGTAATCCTCCACGTAATAGAGGTTAAACACCATTTTATAGGCCGGCGACAGTTGTTCAATACTTTCCAGCGCCAGCCGCCTGTTTTTTTCAAATTCCTGCTCCAGCTCGTCCGCCGAATCTTCCGGGCTTTCCCGGTAATTATCCTGGAGTTCCACCAAAGCCACCTTGTTGTTCCGGCGAATGAAATCAATGGCTGTATTCACCATGATCCGCCGCACCCAGGCATCAAAAGAACCCTGCATATCAAAAGTCCCGATCTTCTCGAAAACCTTGATAAACCCCTCCTGCACTACTTCCTGGGCCGTGTCCCGGTCATGATGGTAACGCAGGCAGAGATAAAGCATCTTCCCGTAGAAAAGTTTGAACAGTTTCTCCTGCGCTTTGCGCGAATTATTCACGCAACCGACAATGAGGCTGTTGATTTCTTCTTTGGTCGACACTTTTTTCCTTTAACGTTGTTTTTTATTTTCGGTTGCCTGAGTTTTTTCTGAAGGATGAAAATGTATTTAAAATAAAAATTGAAACAGATAGCCATATCAGGTTTATTTTTATAGGAATTGAGATGAGGCATCATCGTTTAAGCCTGCCTTCCATGCCCTATTTCAAGCACTGCACCTGTCTAAACAAAGCGATGTACCTATGTGCTTAAATTTCGCGCCCTTTGCACCCTTAACTTTGCGTTCTTCGCGTAAATCTTTGCTTACTTTGCGTCCCAAAACAACCATATACCTATGTGGTTCAAAATAAACTATATATCCTTTGCATCCTTAACTTTGCGTCCTTGGCGACACTTTGCGCCTCTTTGCGTTCCTGATCAGCGACATCTGCGGGAGCTCCCTTTCTATGTACTTATGTGTTTAAACCCAAAAACAGTTGTTTTTTTTAAACACTTTATAAAATTAATCCATTTTTTACAATAAAGCTGTTTAGTGTTTAAAAATAGCTTAAATTTACACCCATCAAAATTTGAAAAATACGTAAAACATGAAAGTAACCGTTGTAGGTGCCGGAAACGTTGGTGCAACCTGTGCTGATGTGCTCGCGCACAGAGAAATTGCAAACGAAATCGTTTTGCTTGACATTAAAGAAGGATTTGCTGAAGGAAAAGCTTTGGACATCTGGCAAACAGCCCCGATTAACTTATACGATTCAAGAACCATCGGTTCAACGAACGATTACTCCAAAACGGCTGGTTCCGATGTGGTGGTAATTACTTCCGGGCTTCCGAGAAAACCGGGAATGTCACGCGACGACCTGATCGCTACCAACGCCGGTATCGTGAAAACCGTTACTGAAAATATTATCAAACATTCCCCGGACGCCATCCTCGTGATCGTTTCCAACCCGCTGGATGTAATGACTTACTGCGCTTACCTCAACGCAAAAGTGGACTCCAAAAAAGTATTCGGTATGGCCGGTGTGCTTGACACGGCACGTTACCGCGCTTTCCTCGCAAGCGAGCTGAACGTTTCCCCGAAAGACATCCAGGCTGTATTGATGGGTGGCCACGGTGACACGATGGTTCCGCTTCCGCGTTACACAACGGTTTCCGGGATTCCGGTGACTGAACTGATCGCCCCGGAAAAACTCGACGAAATCATCGAAAGAACAAAATTCGGCGGTGGCGAAATCGTGAAACTGCTCGGTACTTCCGCGTGGTATGCACCGGGAGCTGCTGCCGCTCAAATGGTCGAAGCAATCGTTCGCGACCAGAAACGTATCTTCCCGGTTTGCGCCTGGTTGAACGGAGAATACGGCATGAACAATATCTACCTGGGTGTTCCGGTAGTATTAGGCAAAAACGGGATCGAAAAAATCATCGAACTGCAACTGAACGATGATGAGAAAGCCCTTTTGAAAGAGTCGGCCAACGCCGTGAAAAGCGTAATGGACGTACTCGACAACATGAACATCAACGCTTAATCCAAGCCTGGTATAAAAACGAAAGGCCCCCGGAAACGGAGGCCTTTTTCTTTGCTGTAACTTTGAACTAATCTTAGTTATTGATGATGAAAACTTTTTTGCTTTTCAGCTTTTTTACTTCCAGTGAGCGACTGAAACTCAGGATGGCATTAAGCGTTTCCGGTTTGGGGCCAATCATCTCTTTTTCGTTTTTTGGGGAAGTCTGAATGTTGAGGGGTAACGTTTTTAACATAGGCAACTTTAAGTGTTTTTTTAGGATAACGCCTGCACTTTCCATTTATTGCCGGCAACTTATTTTTTTTTTGAAAAAACACAACTGATCTCTAGTTCATCCGCTTCATGCCAACAGCATAGTAACTGTATGGATAGTGTACGGATAGTGTATGGATAGTGTATGAAAGTATATTGTTAAATAGAAGTAAACCATGACCGATGTAGAGATATGACTGATGTAAGAAAAGTGAGGAGAAAGAAAAAGGCTGAACGGTCAAGCAATATCTTCAAGGCGCTTGTCGTTTCACTTCGTGGCTGCTTCGCGGTGTGACCTGTCACACTACTTGAAGTATATTGCTCCGTGAAGGCTTTTTCTCCGAACGGCTTTACATCGGTCTTGACTTTTTGATTCTTTTGGCTTGACCCAAAAGAATAAATAGATACTATAAATATGAACTGTTATGACTAATACATGGAGAATGTATTGTCAAAATAGGGCCCGCAATTAAATCTTCCTATTCAGCATCCTGAACAGGAAACCCCAGGCAGTAAGCGGTGGTCTGCTGGCCGCTTTAACCTTCTCTTCACTATACAGGCAAACAAGACAGGTTTTGTAATCCACCTCGGTATCGACACTGGCATAGGAATAATTCAGGGTCTCCGTTTCGCGGGAATGGTAGAATTTTTCGGAATAGCAACGCGGGCACATGTCGCAAGAGCGTATCTTTTCCCATGCGTCGGCCGGGATTTCCGCCTGGTAAGTCAACGGATCGGGCACCGCCAAACCACGCTTGTCCAGCTCCAGCCGGATTTTTTCTTTGGAAGCCGGCATAAACTCCCGGAAACGAAAATGATGCAACGCCTGCAATTCGGCATCGCTCAATTCATCCAAAAAACCCTGGAGTTTACTCATATTTCAATTAAAGGGAAGTAATTCCGGCTCAAGATACGTTTTGCGCGCACTTTCCGAATGGTAGAGATCCGTCGTGTAATGTTGGGCCAGCAATTCCCGGAAACTGGTTTTGAGGCGTGGAAATTCAGCGATAAAATCCGGGAAATTGCCCGATTTGGATTTTTGCATGAAATGATGGACCGTCCGAACGGCAGCCACCGTAAGCGTTTCATTGTACTTATCCCGGGCATTCAGGAAAGCGACGTAATTCAGCAGCTTACTCCGCACCGAGTCAATGGCGTTTTCAAAGTCTGCCTCGCGAAGCTGCAGCCAGGCCAGCCGTAAATGGGCTTCGTGGCTGAAACAAGCAGGGTCAAGGGAACAACTTTCGAGTTGTGACAGGAATTCCCCATCCGTTAAATCAAGGTGTTTTTCCATCGTGTAGTTTAAGCGACGCTGAAATCAAAAATAAAGCTTTTTATACGAATTCCAAGACTTTAGGCCAAAATTTTGTATTTCGCTTTCTCCTGGGCCCTGGAGCAGGCATTGAAATGCCACCACTCCGTTTTGATGTTGCTAAAGCCCTGGGACTGCATCACTTTGCGCAGTAATTTCCGGTTATCGACCTGCTGCTGACTCAGTTCGCCTGTTTTCAGGAAATGGGCTTCCCAGCCCGGATAAGCGATTTTGCGGATATCATCGTAACCGGCGCCCATGTCTAATGGCGTTCCGTCTTTTTTAGCAATGGTCAGATCAACTGCCGCCCCGTAGTTGTGGATACTGCCCGAAGCCGGGTTCGATACAAATTTGACACGCTCCTTCACCGGGATGGTGTCCAACGCACGCCACATCGCCCATTGTACCGAAAGCGGCCGCACGCCGTCATACACCAGCAAGGTCAGGTCGGGGCGCAACTCCTGCAGGTAATGCTGCACTCTGGCCAGGCGTTCGGCCACATCTTTCTGCAAATACAGGCGATCAATGTCAAAATACAGGCGGCGCTTCATGAAATTATCCGTCGACGCGTATTTCAGGTCCACCAGGATCGAAGGCTCGATTTCCTGCAAATCCACCAATCCGCCCAGGTCTTTTTTGCTGCGTGCTGTCGTATCCTGTTCTTTCGCGGCGCTTTTTAACGTTTTTTTCTCCAAAGGAATACTGTCCGTTTTCTGGCTGGGTGACGCTTCTTCGACCGGGCTTCCGCTAAGCTGCTTTTCAGCAGTCGTTTTTTCTTCACCGGAGGAGCCGGAATAGAGGAAAAAGGCAGGAAATAAAAGAAAAATGAGCTTAAAATACATGAATTGGATTTCAATGTTTACCTTTGCAAAAATAAACGTTTTATGCCAAAGATTTCACAAAAAGCGATTGACATGCCGGCTTCCCCGATCCGTAAGCTGGTTCCGTATGCTGAAAAAGCAAAAAAAGAAGGAAAGGTGGTTTACCACCTCAACATCGGACAACCGGACATTGAAACGCCGCAAGTGGCTTTGGACGCCGTTAAACACATGGACCGCACCGTGATCGAATACAGCCATTCGGCCGGTTTCGAGTCTTACCGCACCAAACTGGACGCTTTTTACCAGCGCACCGGTTTGCCGGTAAACACCGAGGACATCATCATCACGACCGGAGGTTCCGAAGCGCTGATCTTTGGCTTTATGACTACCTGCAACCCGGGCGACGAAGTGATTATTCCCGAGCCTTTTTATGCCAATTACAATGGTTTTGCCGTAACGGCGGGTTTGAGCGTGGTTCCGGTTGCTTCCAGCATCGAAAGCGGCTTTGCGCTGCCGCCGGTGGAAGAATTTGAAAAGAAAATTACCGCCCGCACCAAAGCAATTGTGATCTGTAACCCCGGCAACCCGACCGGTTACCTGTATTCGAAAGAAGAACTGGAAAAGCTCCGCGATATTGTCAAAAAACACGACCTGTTCCTTTTTGCCGATGAAGTTTACCGCGAATTCTGCTACGATGGAGCCAAGCCATTCTCCGTGCTGAACCTCGAAGGCATTGAGCAAAACGTGATCATGATCGACTCCGTTTCGAAGCGCTACTCCATGTGCGGGGCACGCATCGGGGCTTTGGTTTCGAAAAACAAAGAAGTAATGAACGCTGCCCTCAAGTTCGGGCAGGCCCGCCTCTCCCCGCCTACAATCGACCAGATTGCTTCCGAAGCCGCTTTGGACACACCGCAATCCTACTTCGACAACGTCGTAGCCGAATACGTGCAGCGCCGCGACATCATGGTAGACGGCCTGAACAATATCCCGGGCGTTTTCTGCCCGAAACCGAGCGGAGCTTTCTACTGCGTTGCCAAATTCCCGGTGGACGATGCCGAAAAATTCTGCCAATGGCTGCTCGAGGAGTTCTCCTACGAAGGCCAAACCGTGATGATGGCCCCGGCAAACGGCTTCTATTCTACTCCGGGATCCGGGAAAAACGAAGCCCGCATTGCTTATGTCCTCAACCAGGATTCCCTGCGCAAAGCCGTAAAATGTTTGGAAGAAGCATTGAAAGTTTACCCGGGACGTGTTGCTAGCGCCACACACGCAGAAATTTCGCAGGGATAAATCGTTTTTCGATCCAAATCCCCTTTCCCTTCGGCCTTCAAAAACTGCGCTTTTCTTCTCGCCCTCAACGGGAAAAATAGTTTCCCTCCTTGAGAGCTTGTCCCGACAAATCGGGAAGGGACTAAGGGAGGTGACAATTACGTAAAAATTTACGAATGTGCGCAGCACAGAATCTACAAATCCCTTTGCGCTCTTAGCGAAAACAAACTTAGCGCGCTTTATGCTTGCGCTGAAGCTTCAGCATAGGCGCAGCGTTCCTAAAACAACCCCGCGTTCTCCTTCCCAATCATTGAGCCGATAGCGACTCCCATACCCCCCATGCGGACCCCGATGGCAATGTTTTGTGAAATTTTGCGGACAATCGGCTTTTTGGTCTGTCCTACCCCCATGATCCCGGCCCAGCTGTAATCCACTTCAAAAGGCGTATCCGGCAGGATCATCGTTTTCAGCTTGCTCTTCAGCTCGTTCACAATCAGTTCCGTATTTTCAAGGGCCTCCGTTGTTTCCGCCTCAAAAGCCAGGTTCCGGGCACCGCCAAATAAAATGCGGTCATGGATGTTGCGGAAATAATAATAACCCGCCTGATAGTGAAAAGTCCCTTTGATATGCAGCTTGTCAATCGGTTTGGTGATCAGTACCTGTGCCCGCGCCGGTAAAATATCTTCATCCGGCAGGAAACGTTTGGCAAAGCCATTGACGCAAATGCAGGCATTCGCCGCGCGGATGCTACCCAACTCCGTTTCGATCTCAACGCCGGAGTTTTGCTGCGTTATATCCCTAACCTGAATGCCTGACAAATGCAAAATCCGGTGCTCATTGAGCAAAGCCGCAAAGCGCAGCATCATTTTCCCGGTATCGATCTGGGCTTCCAGGCGGTTGTAAAAACCGGTCTTTACGCCACCGAATCCAAAACGCTGCTGCACCCCGATGTCTTCGGAATAAACATTCATTTCGCCTGTCAGCTCACCCAATTGCTCATTGAGGTAAGAAATTTGCTCCCGGTAGGGCGAAGGATCAGTACTTTCATCGATCAGGTCCCAGGAACCGTTTTGCTGGAAATCCAGGTTTTTGAGACCAATGAGCTCTTGCAGGTAAATCAAGCCTTCGTAACGTTTCTGTACTGTTTTCCACACCTCCGGCTCGGGCATATTTTTCAGGTCATCGCACAGTTCGGTCACACTCCCGAAGCAGGCAAAGCCCGCATTTTTAGTGCTGGCGCCCATCGGCAGATAACCCCGTTCAAGCACAAGTATTTTGGCATCCGGGTACCTGAGCCGCAGGTGGATCGCCGTGCTGCAGCCGACTATTCCGGCACCAACAACGACAAAATCGAGACCATCGAAATACGAATTTCGCTCCCAGTAACTCAACGCGCTTAATTTCAGCATGGGCATTTGTATTTTGTTTGATAAAAAAATGCGATATTTGTAAAAAAAATCGAACACAAATTTAAACGAATTCTGTAACTAGTTGTACGGGATATCGTTTAACACGGGAACAATGAAACAATTTTATATCCTTTTCGTTTTTTTGCTCAGTTCGCTTATCGGTCTGGGGCAGGCCAATATGGATATTGACATCAGTACCAAAGACTACACTTCAGGAAAAAAACTGAGTGGCGTTTCGATTGATGTTTATGACGGGGCCAGCATCATTAAAAACATGGTCACTCCTTCCAACGGGAACGTGCGCTTCACCATCCCCGCCGGAAAAATCTACAAGATCGAATTTTCCAAAGCAGGAAAAGTTACCCGTTATGTTAATATCAACGGAAAAGGCGTTGACGCGGAACTGCTCCAGGGCGGCAACTCGGTCAAAGCCAAGCTTGAAGTATCCTTATTTGATGAAGTTCCGACGATTGATTACAGCTACGTAGAAAAGAACCCCTTTACTGAATTTTACTTTGATGGCACCAGTACGGAAATGCAGTACGACAAGGTGATCGCCGAAAAAATGGCCAAAAAGATCGCAGCACTCGTGGAGCAAAGCGAAAAAGCCGCCAACGACGTCGAAGCCAAGTACCAGGAAGCCATGGCCAAGGCCGCCGAATGGGAAAACAAAAAAATGTACAAGGAAGCCCTCACCAAATACGAGGACGCCTTGCTGATCAAACCGAAAGACAAAGACGCCACGGATAAGATCAAGGAAATGGAATTCCTCCTCAAGCAGCAGCAACAGGGCGACCAGGCTGCCAAGCAGAAAGAAGAGGAATACAAAAAACTGATCGCTACAGCCGATGCCCTGCGCGACCAGGGAAAATATGCCGATGCGGTAGCGAAATACCAGGAGGCCCTGAAGATCAAGGACGAGCAATACGCCAAAGACCAGATCACCAAAGCCAACAAAATTATGGCCGATCAGAAAGCGGCGGCCGAAAACGAAGCCAATTACAAAAAAGCCATTGACGCGGGTGAAACCTTCTTTTCCCAGAAAAAATATGCGGATGCCAAGGCTTCCTTTACCTCTGCCCTGAAATACAAAGCCAATGACCCCGTGGCTACCAAGCGCCTGCAGGATATAGAGCAAAAAATCAAGGAAGAAGAAGCCCTTGCCGGGAAAAAGAAACAATACGAGGCCAAAATCGCCGAGGCCGAGCAATTGCTTGCTTCCAACAAGCTCGTGGAGGCAAAAGCCAAATTCAACGAAGCGCTGACAATTGACAATACGCAGACCTACCCCACAACCAAAATCAAGGAAATTGAAGCCAAACTGGCCGATGCGGAAAAAAACAAACTGAAAAAAGAACAGTACGACGCAGCCATGAAAGCGGCCGATCAGCTCTTTACAGCCAACAAGCTAACCGAAGCCAGGGCCAAATACCAGGAGGCGGCAAAAATTGACCCTTCGCAAAGTAAGCCGACGGAAAACATCCAGAAAATCGACAAGATGCTGGCCGACCAGGAAACAGCCAAAAAAGAAAAGGAAAAAGCCGACAAAATTGCCGCCCTCCTGAAAGAAGCTTCCGGTCTTTACAGCAAAAATGAGCTCGAAAATGCCAAAAAGAAATACCAGGAAGTCCTGAGCCTGGATGGCAATAACTCCGAAGCCAACAGCAAAATCAACGAGATCAACAACAAGATTGCAGCCAACCAGGGCGAGGCCGAGAAAACCAAAAAATTCAACGAGCTCAAAAGCGAAGGCTTGAACCTCATGAGCCAGAAAAAATGGGCCGATGCCAAGCGCATACTCAACGAAGCCAAGGCCTTGAAAGCAGATGCTGACATTGATGCCAAGCTGAAAGAAATTGAAGTAAAAATTGCCGAAGAAAATGCCAAGCTGTCTTCCGAGCAGGCTTACAACAAGCTGATTGAAGAAGCCAAAGGCCTGGAAGCATCCAACACCGATGCTGCGATCGCTAAATACAAAGAAGCCCAAAAACTGAAGCCCACCGACCCGGTTCCACCGGCAAAGATCAAAGAGCTTGAAGCCAAAAAAGCCAATGCGACAGCAGCTGCCGATACAGAGAAAAAGTACAGCGAGGCGATGAAAAAAGGCATGGATGCCATGGCTGCCGAAAATTACACCGATGCGATCAAGTTCTTTAACGAAGCCGGTAAAATCAAGCCGAGCGAAACAGAACCGGCCCTCAAAGCGAAAGAAGCCGAAGCCCTCGGCCGCGCG
>CBINGV010000124.1:0-10434 GCA_966250255.1 uncultured Flavobacteriales bacterium
AAATTCCAATACAACCGGTGAAACTTCCCTTCCTTCCTGTGGGACTTCCCCCAGTGCCGGCGGTGTATGGTACGTGTTTACCGGGAACGGATCAACGGTAACCGCAAGTTTATGCAGCGGTACTTCTTATGACAGCAAAATCAATGTATATTCCGGTTCGGGCTGCGGCGCTTCGCTAACAAGCTGTGTGGCGAGTAACGACGATGGCTGCGGTACACAATCAACAGTCACTTTTGTCACAACGGCAGGAACGAATTATTACATCCTGGTAAACGGCTTTAGCAGCGCTACCGGGACCTTTCAGCTGGGAATCACCTGCTGTACCCCGGGAATACCGGCCTGTGCCACGCTGAATAGTCCCAATGATGGCGCTAACAATGTGGCTCAATGTACTTCACTTACCTGGACGGCGCCCGCTACGGCCGGTTGCACCTCGGTAGATAGTTATGATGTTTATTTCGGGACGGTTAACCCGCCTCCCTTTTACACGAACACCACCTCCACCAGTTTGCCCGTGGGGACAAGTCCTTCGACGGTGTATTACTGGCAGATCAGGCCCAAAAACTCTTCGGGTTCGGCAGCCGGATGTACGGTTCGTTCCTTTACCAGCGCCGCCAGTGGAAACCCACAATATACGATGGTGGATGATGCCACTTCGCCTTCGCCGTATACCTGTGTAAACCTGACAACCGCCTCCAATGACCAGCGGGGTTGTGCCTGGGACATGAACTCCACTCTGAATTTCGGGAGTAATTTCAGCTATGATTTTACGGTCAACCTCGGAAGCTCCGACGCAGGTGCCGACGGAATGGCCTTTGTGATGCAGAATGACCCGCAGGGACGCTGCAAATGCGGAACGGCGGGAGGCTCGCTGGGTGCCGGCGGAATTACAAACTCGGTAGTGGTAGAAATCGATACCTACCTCAATACCGAAGACCGCGACGATTTCAATACCGGTTTTATCGGTTGCGGTGGCTCGGAGGATCCCGATCACCTGGATATCTGGCTGGGAGGAAACATCAATCCGGACACGGATTTCAACTGTGATGCCACCGGTGCAGGCGAACGCCCGGCAACCCCGACAGCGGTACGTCTTACCTCCGGCGGCTCCAATTACAATATCGAAAACGGACAGAACCATATTCTCCGGATCTCCTGGAATGCAGGAACAAGCACGCTCACAGCAGCGGTGATGAACACGGCGCTTTCGGTTACTTACGGAACGATCTCCAGCACCTTTAACCCGCTGACGGTTTTCGGTACCAACACACCTTATTTCGGTTTTACGGCTTCCACCGGTGGCTTGAACAACAGCCAGTCTTTTTGTAACCCGGCTGTTTTGTTGCCTGTTGAGCTGAGCAGTTTTAATAATTATTGCTACGAAAATTACCGGAAAATTTACTGGACAACTGCCAGCGAAAACAACAACGCCTTCTTTACACTTGAAAAATCAATTGACGGAATTCATTTCGAGGTATTCAAAGTCATTGCTGCACCGGGATATAAAGCGACGCAAAGCGATTATGAGGTGCTCGATCATGATCTTTCGGAAGAAACGGTGTATTACCGCCTTTCTCAAACGGATCACAATGGAGTTTCCAAGACTTATGACATGATTGCTTCTGATTGCGGAAGTAAAAAACAAGTCTTGGGTATTGAACAGCTTTCGGAAGAAAACGGGCAGTTGCAGCTGCAATACAACGCGGTAAATGACAAGGAGCACCTGATCAGCATTTGTGACTACACCGGAAGGTTAATCGGGCAAAAGGCTGTTACGCCGGCTAAAGGGCTGAACCACGAAAAAATGGATGTAGGGAGCCTGAGTGCCGGAGTTTACCTCGTACAGGTGCTAAGCGGTGAGCAAAAAGTAACAAAAAGATTTTACAAAGATTAAAGCTATTCGGCGCGCGGTGTTTTTGGTATTAGATGAATGAAGTTAGGTTTGTGTGCCCGCGCTGATCAGAAAAGAGAGTGAAATACCATAGTTAGATTGATGCGATAAAAAGAGAGAGTGATTAGTCGTCACTCTCTTTTCTGTTTTTAGACTTAATGTGTTAATTTACTTAATATGCTGATGTGCTAATGAGTTAATTGGCTTGTGTGACCAACTTTACGTTTCAGGTACCCTGCGATCTTTGCGCCCCAAAAATCAGCGTCAATTTGCGCCTAAAATCTGCGTCTTCAGCGGGAAAAAACAATTACATCATGCTTCGCGTTCTTTGCGAGCTACTTGGCATACTTTGCGTCCCCAAAAAAAATCAGCGTCCTCAGCGGGGGAAAAGAAGATATCAATGCGAGTTCCTCGCTACAAACTGGCAGGAAAATTCCACGCATTTGCCTGGGGTTTGCTCTTCCGAAAGACGGCGGATCAGCTGGTTAACCGTTTCTTTCCCGATTTCCTTAATCGGCTGCTTGAGCGCAGAAACCGGCGTGTTCAGGTAAGGAAAAGCTTCCGAATCGTCAAAGGAAATAAAGGCCATCTCTTTTGGGATCTGGACTTTCACGTCATTCAGCGACGACAGGACTTGCAGAGCAACCTTATTGTTCAGGGCGATACCCGCATCCATTTTCTTTTTACGCAGATCTTCAATTTTTTTCGTCAGGTTATCCTGGTAATCGTTCACGTTGATCAACTCCAGCTTGACATTTTGTTTCGCACAGGAATCCTTGATCCCGTTGATCCGCAGCTGGATGGTCGAAATTTTATCTTTTTCATAATAAAATACACCCAGGTAAGCCGGTTTTTTACTGAAGCGCTGAATGAGGTTAAACGATTCCGTATAATTGTTTACGCCCACAAAATCCGCTTTATTGTCGCCGTAGCGGTCTACGAAAACAATCGGGATTGGAGTGCTGTTGAACAGGTCTTTCAGGTTCTCAACCGGGTTGCACGGAGCTACGATCAAGCCGTCGATTGAACGGTTAATGAGGTCGCGCATCAGCTGGAGCTCAATTTCCTTATTGTCGTTTGTGTTTACAATAAACAGCTTATAGTCATGGTGATACAGCTCTTCCTGGATCATTTTGCTCAGCTCCCCGTAAAACGCATTCGAAATATCGGCAACCACCAGCCCGATCGTTTTGGTTTTTCCTTCCCGCAGGCTTTTTGCAAAGAAATTCGGGACGAAATTGAGCTCTTTGGCCTTTTCCAGGATCAATTTCTGGGTTTCCTTGCTGATGTTGTACTTGTCGCCTTTGTTGTTCAACACAAAAGAAACGGTCGATTTCGAAATGCCAAGGATGTTTGCCAAATCGGACAGTGAAAGTTTTTTATTGCTCATGCTGCAATTGGTTTTTGATGAGAAAAGAAATCGTTAAATACGATGCTAATATAGAAATAATTGAAACAATTCCAAATACCAGCAAACTATCGTCCAGTGTAATCCACATCGGGAAAGCCTGGCCGCCTGAATTCGGGAGGATCAGGATTTTGAAATAATACTGGCAGAAGGCAATGATAAGTCCCAGCACCAGGCCGAAAAAAATCCCCTTGAACGAAATCAGCAGGCCCTCGAAGAAAAAGATCCGGAAGATAAAGCCCGGGCTTGCCCCCATGCTTTTCAGCGTCAGGATATTGTCCTTTTTTTCAATGTAGAGCATCGTCAGTGAGGCGATCAGGTTAAAAATCGCCAGGATGAAAATAAAGACCAGGATACAAATTACGATCATTTTTTCGGATTTGCTGGTTTGATAAATCAGGGCGTTTTTCTCGAAATGCGTTTTTACCTTAAAATGTGGCCCGAGGACTTGTTCGAGCCGTTCTTTCACATCGTAGAGCTCCTCTTTGTGCTTGCAATTGACATAAACAGCAGAGATTTTCCCTTCATAATCGAGCATTTCCTGTCCCATTTCCAGGGGGATAAGCAAGGCTTCTTCGTTCACCTCCTTGTTGTAGTTGATCCGCCCCGAAATTTTAAGCAGCTCCGTCCGGAATGGGTTCGAAAGGCCCGATACTTTGGCGTTGCGCTTCGGGAAATAAACAACAATGCTTTCGTAGCCGTGCTCCGGGATAAAACCTTGCAATTTATCCAGTAAAGTGGCCCCGATCAACCCGAAACGGTCGCCATGCGCTTCGATCACGGCGTTCCCGTCTACCATGTGCCCGCTCACCTGTGCCAGTTCCAGGAAATCCTTTTCCACGCAAAAAAGCCGCGCATTGACCCATTTCTTTTCGTGTTTCAGGATGACAATTTCCTCGATGGCTTTGGATACCTGGGCCACGCCTTGCGTTTGGCGGATTTTCCCGATGTCGATCGTCTTTTCGTCAAAGCTTTTACCTGTCGCCGGCTGGATGGTCAGGTTCGCGTCAAAGCTGCTGTACAGCCGTTCCACCATGGATTCGATGCCGTTGAAAGCCGCAATCAGGATGATCAGCGCGGCAGTCGTTACCGTAATCCCGATGACCGAAATCCGCGTAATGAGGTGGATGACATTCTTCTTCCTTTTCGAAGACAAATACCTTCGCGCTATGTAAAACGGGACGTTGATGGCTTATTTTTTGGTCAGCAGTTTATCAATCTCCTGGGCATAGTCCAGCGAGTCATCGATTTTGAAAACCAGTTCCGGGATTTTTCGCATGTTTTTCAGGCGTTTGCCCACTTCACCGCGGATTTTTCCAACATGCTGCTGGATGGATTCGAGCACTTCCTGCTTGTCGGGACCGGCAAAAATGCTCAGGAAAATGCGGGCAAGCGACAAATCAGGCGTTACACGCACAACCGTCACGCTCACCATCGCCCCCAGGCAAATTTCACGTGCGTTTCGCTGGAAAAAAACGGATAATTCTTCCTGGATAACACCTTCGATTTTATTTTGTCTGATTGATCCCATGCGGCAAAGATACAATAAATTGAATTAAGAATGGAAAATGAAGAATGGAATCACTTCCCCCTTTGGAGAGTTTATCCCGACACTTCGGGAGGGATAGAGGGGGAGGATTTGTGAAAATACCGCATACTGCATAAAATCCGGGGTAGAGGCAATTTTCCATTCTTAATTCTCAAATCTCAATCCAAATAAGTACTTTTGCATGCAGATGAAAGGTTTTTGGAAGATTTATAAAATTTCGGTCTCCTACAAATGGACGGCTTTCCTCGTGGTATTTTACAACCTGCTTTTCGTTATTTTTAACCTCCTTTCGCTTGTTTTATTCGTTCCTTTCCTGCAGTTGATTTTCCCGGATAAGGAGGATAAAATCGAAATGACGGCGCGCCCGGTGCTCAATTCCAACTGGTCAAACTTTTTCGGTTGGTGCTCCGATATGTACCAGTACCAGATGCAGCAAATGGTCAAAGACGATCCCAAATTTGCCCTCTTTTTTGTGTGTATTTCCGTCCTGGTAGCGTTTTTTCTCAAAGGCCTGTTTCGTTACCTCGCAATTTATCACCATTCCTTCATTAAAGTGGCCGTAGTGAAAGACCTGCGCCGTAAATTGTTCGAAAAATCCATGCGCCTGCCCATGTCTTTTTACACCGAAGAGCGCAAAGGCGACCTCATGGCACGGATTAACAACGATATCGGGGAATTTGAATTTGCCTCCCAGGCCATGCTTGAGCTTGTTTTCCGTGAGCCGATCGCGATCATTCTCAGCTTGATCACCCTCATTTACATCAGTCCCGAGCTGACGCTTTTTTCCCTGGTTTTACTGCCTATTTCGGCCTTCATTATTTCCCGCATCGGGAAAAGCCTGAAGCGTACAGCCAAGCAGGGACAGGAGCAAATGGGCGTTTTGCTTTCCACGTTGGAGGAAAATTTTGGGGGCATGCGCATCATCAAAGCCTTCGATGCATCCAATTACATCAAAAAAACCTTTGAGGCCATCAACGAGCGTCACCGTTACCTGCTGACCAAAACCTACCGCAAAAAAGACCTGTCCTCGCCTTTGAATGAAGTCTTGGGATCTATGGTCATGATCGGTCTCGTTTGGTTTGGCGGCTCCATGATCCTCGATGCCAAAGGCAAATCCGATCTCGACGGGCCGCAATTTGTGACCTTTATTATCCTGTTTTCCCAGCTTTTACGTCCGATCCAGGGAATCGCCACTTCGGCTTCGACCATCCAGAAAGCCCAGGTTTCTTATGCCCGTTACGAAGAAGTGATGATCATGGACGAAGAAATTCATGAAACCAAGGAACCCGTGCCTTTTGATGGCATTAAACAGGGAATTTCCTTCCGCAACGTAAGTTTCCGTTACAGCGACGAGTGGGTGCTCGAAGATTTGAGCTTTGAAATCCCTAAAGGAAAAATGCTGGCCCTGGTAGGGGAGTCGGGCAGCGGGAAATCGACCATTGCCGACCTGATCCTGAAATTTTACCTTGCCAATGAAGGCGCAGTCCTGTTTGACCAAACCGATATCCGTCACATCAGCGACAGCGATCTTCGCAGCCAGGTAAGCGTGGTAAACCAGGAGTCCATCCTCTTCAACGATTCGGTGCGGAATAACATTGCTTTCGGGCTGGAGGACTGCAGCGACGAAAAAATCATGGAAGCCGCCAGAATTGCCCATGCACATGATTTTATCATGGGCCTAGAAAATGGCTACGATACCAATATCGGTGAGCGCGGAAACAAGCTCTCCGGTGGACAAAAACAACGGATTTCCATTGCACGCGCCATCCTGCGCAACCCATCCATCCTGATTCTCGATGAAGCCACCTCGGCCCTGGATTCCGAAAGCGAAAAAAATGTACACGAAGCCCTTGAGTCCCTGATGAAAAACCGTACTTCACTCGTGATTGCCCACCGCCTTTCTACGATCAAAAATGCGGATATGATCCTCGTGCTCCAGAAAGGAAAAGTCGTTGAAACCGGCACCCACGATCAGCTCCTTGTCAAAGGGGGCTATTATGCCAGCATGTATTCGATGCTGCTCAATAAGTGATATTTTCTTTCGAATCCTTTACCCGTATTTCAAAATAAAGCCTGATGCTGAATTTTGGCATAAGTATTGTGCGGAATAGCGCAAAAAGCAGCGTTTAATGGGGAAACAAACAGGGTTAAGATCGGATTTTCATGTTTTTTGTAAAAAACAGAAATTTTGTTATTTTTTTCCTATGCGGGCAACTTCATATAAAATAAAGCGTTAAATTAGTAGCATGAGGTACTTAGTTTATATTGTATTACTTTTTACGACGGGCTTGTCTTTCGGACAATTGTCAACCAATACCTCGCTTTCTCCAAATGCTTTGGTTCAAAACGTCTTGCTCGGCCCGGGTGTCCAGGTGAGCAATATCCAATACACCGGCGATTTCCAGGCCATCGGCCAGTTTGCGTATGCAGGCGGCAACCTGGGGCTTACGCAGGGAATCATCATCACAACCGGAACGGTGTTCAATACCGGCGAAGGCCCCCAGGGACCAAATGACGACGGCGGTTCGGGGATTGACAACTCCGGTGGTAGCTCGGCTATCCTGAACGGCATCCTGGGCGAGGACAATACCTTCAACGCTGCCGTGCTCCAGTTTGATTTTACGGCTGTGGGTGACATTGTTTCCTTTAACTATATTTTCGGTTCCGAAGAATACCTGGAATATGTCGATGCCGGTTTCAATGATGTATTCGGTCTTTTTATTTCCGGCCCGGGAATTTCAGGCACGCAGAATATTGCCAAGTTGCCGAACCAGACGATCGTTTCCATCGATAACGTGAACGACAATTCCAACAGTGCGTTTTACGTGGACAACGGCGATGG
Source organism: uncultured Flavobacteriales bacterium (assembly GCA_966250255.1). Classification (GTDB taxonomy): domain Bacteria; phylum Bacteroidota; class Bacteroidia; order Flavobacteriales_D; family Crocinitomicaceae; genus M2408. The sequence goes on from CBINGV010000124.1 coordinate 7,691, forward strand.
AAACGACGCCCCTTTCGATTCCAACCCGCAATTCATCCAATACGACGGTTATACCCGGGTATTGACGGCTTCGTCGCCGGTGCAGTGCGGTCAAACCTATCACCTGACCATTGCGATTGCTGACGTAGGGGATGGGATACTGGATTCGGGGATTTTCCTCGAAGCCCAGAGTGTGACTTCCGAAGCGCCGACTGAAATCAGCTTCGAAAGCTCCCAGAACTTTTTCGGTGATCCCTCCGTCATTGCTGAAGGCTGTACTTCCGGTGAATTTACCTTTACCCGAACCAATACTGAAGATCCGCTGAACGTTCCGATTATTCTGACCGGGACAGCACAGAGCGGGTCGGATTATACCAGTACCATCCCGGCGAGTCTTAACCTGGCTGCGGGACAAAGTACGGCAACCTTTATGTTTGATGCTATTCTTGATCCTTTGGTTGAGGGCGATGAAACCATTATACTCACCTTCCAGGTGCCGGATTTGTGCAATGGGGTGAACGAAGAACAATATACCATTACCATCCGCGATGTAGACCCGATCACGGTTTCCCTGGAAAACGATACGATTTTCTGTGAAGATGCCAACACAATCACCCTGACGCCGGTATTGTCCGGGGGACTGGCGCCGATCACTTTTCAGTGGAGCACCGGTGAAAGCACACCAACGATCAACGTAACACCAGCCCAAACGACTGTTTATTCGGTAACAGTAACCGATTTTTGCCTCAATTCGACTGCAACGGATGATGCCGAGATCTACATTCCGCCGGTTGTTCCGATTGTGATCCAGCCGATCAATGACGTGTCAGAAATCTGTCCTTTCGTACCACGGACCTTTACATCACAGGTTTCTGGCGGAACCGGCAATACTTATTTTTACCAATGGCAAATCAACGGTTCAACCATCGGTAGTAACCCGAGCATTGAAATCACACCGGAAGAAACGGGCACCTACACCCTGATTGTAAGCGATCAATGCGGGGCGCAGGCAACCGAGCCGTTCACCTATACGGTGCAAACACCGCTGCTGGTCCCGGCAATTAATACCCCGGAAATTATTTGTCCCGGAGATTCCGTTTTGCTGACCGCTTCGGCTACCCTCGGTTTCGGAGAATATACTTACGACTGGCAGCATACTGAAAACAATTCACCAAGCGTATGGGTGACCCCGCTCGAAACAACTACTTACCAGGTTTCGGTTTCCGATGCCTGTCAAACCTATTCCGTTCCGATCCAGACAGTTGTTCCGGTGTATGAGCCGAACGCCAGTTTTACGTTCAATAGCGCCGATGCAGATATCAACGCCGAAATCCAGTTTTTCAACACAACGCCGAATAGTGTCAGCTATTCCTGGAACCTGGGCAACGGTGAAACTTCAACGCTTGAAAATCCTTCCACTTTCTACCCGGACATCGGGGAGTATATCGTTACCTTAATTGCTGTAGACGCCATCGGTTGTATTGATACCGTTTCCAAAGTAATCAACATCGGATCGACGTTGTATATCCCAAATACCTTTACCCCGGACGGCAATCGTTTCAACAACGAGTTTCAGCCGGTGGGATACAACATGGACGTGGTGTACTTCGAGATTTACAACCGCTGGGGAGAATTGATCTTTGAATCTGTCGTTGAAGGCCGCCTGAACTGGGATGGAACCTATAAAGGACGACCTTGTCCGGATGGTGTTTACACTTATAAAGTCCGTTACCGGAAGCCGAACGGGGATGAAATCGACAAAACCGGCCACGTGACCTTGTTGAGGTAATAATCGGGTTACAACTTCGTATCCTTTCAGGAAATAAAGTCTGTGTCACTTTGCTTCGCTAAAGCTATGCAGGAAAATAAGCACAGGTAGGCGGGAAAAATTAATCACGGTCACAGAGTTTTTATCAATTTCAGAACATCGTGTTATTTTATTATTTTTGCTTCCTGTAATTTTAAAAACATGGCAAAAATTATCTGTGGCATACAGCAAATGGGAATCGGTGTTCCCAATGTGGAAGCGATCTGGAAATGGTACCGTAAAAACTTCGGGATCGACATCAAAGTATTTGAAGATGCTGCCGAAGCACCTTTGATGATCCGCTACACAGGTGATGAAGTTCAGAAACGGACCGCTACGCTTGCGCTAAGCATGAATGGAGGCGGCGGATTTGAAATCTGGCAGTATACTTCGCGCAATACGGAAAAGGCAGCATTCGAGATCAGTTTCGGGGATTACGGCCTGTATATCTGTAAAATCAAGTCCCGAGACGTTGCCAAAACCTATGATTATTTAAAGTCCAACGGGGTAAAGCTCCTGAGTGGAATTGAAAAAACGCCGGAGGGGAAAGTTCATTTTTTAGTAGAAGACCCGAACGGAAATATATTTGAAATCGTGGAAGGCCTGGCCTGGTTCGGTAATACCGGTCACCCGGCCCAAACCGGCGGCGTTTCCGGCGCTGTAATCGGGGTTTCCGATATCGAAAAAGCCTTGCCGGTTTACCGCGACTTATTGGGATATACGGAAATCGTGTATGACGACACAGCCGTTTTCCCGGTATACGGACAATTGAAAGCAGGCACAGAAAAAGCACGCCGGGTGTTGCTGCGCCACAAAGGCTTGCGGAAAGGCCCTTTTGCCCAATTGCTCGGCCCTACTGAAATTGAGCTGATCCAGACACCGGAACGGACAGATTGCCGTAAAATCCTGGAAAACCGGTATTGGGGCGATTGGGGCTTCATTCACCTGTGCTTTGATA
>CBINGV010000125.1:0-10414 GCA_966250255.1 uncultured Flavobacteriales bacterium
CAATTCCAGCACTTCCATCCGGTCGCGCAGCGGTCCCTGGATAGTTGACAGGGAATTTGCCGTTGCAATGAACATCACTTTTGATAAATCAAATTCCGTTTCAATGTAGTTGTCGTAGAACTCCTTGTTTTGTTCCGGGTCCATCACTTCGAGCAGGGCAGAGGAAGGGTCCCCGTGGTTGCTGCGTCCGAGCTTATCGATTTCGTCGAGCACAAAAACCGGGTTGGCCTTTTCCGCTTTTTTGATGTTCTGGATCACGCGGCCCGGCATCGCTCCAATGTAGGTTTTCCGGTGACCACGGATTTCTGACTCGTCGTGCAACCCGCCCAGCGACATACGCACGTACGGCCGGCCAAGGGCATCCGCGATCGATTTCCCGAGGGAAGTTTTACCAACTCCCGGAGGCCCGTAAAAACAAAGGATCGGCGACTTCATGTCATTTTTCAGCTTCAGCACAGCCAGGTATTCGAGGATGCGGCGTTTTACTTCTTCCAGGCCGTAATGGTCGCGGTTCAGGATTTTTTCGGCGCGTTTCAGGTCAAGGTTGTCTTTGGTGTATTCGCCCCAGGGAAGATCGAGCAGCATATCAAGGTAATTGAGCTGTACCGTGTACTCTGCGCCCTGTGGATTCATGCGCTGTAATTTATTCAGTTCTTTGTAGAAAAGCCGGGCCACCTTATCCGTCCATTTTTTCTTCTTGGCGCGTTTTTCCATGTCTTCCACCTCCTGGATCTGCGGGTTATCACCCAACTCTTCCTGGATCTGGCGCATTTGCTGATTGAGGAAATATTCGCGCTGCTGGCGGTCGATATCGCGTTTTACCTTAGACTGGATTTCGTACTGCATTTGCAGCATCTGCGATTCTTCGTTCAGGTGCTCCAGGATTTTGTAAGCTTTACGGCGCATGTCACGTTCCTCAAGGATTTGCTGCTTTTTGGAAACATCCGCGTTCATGTTCGAGGCAATGAAATTCACCAGGAAAGTCGGACTGTCAATGTTCCCGATAGCAAAGGAAGCCTCCGAAGGAATGTTCGGGCTGTCTTTGATAATTTGCAGCGCCTGGTCTTTGATCGACTTGAAAATAGCCGTCATTTCCTTTGATTTCTTATCAAAACTGTTTTCCGGGATGTAGCTCACTTCCGCTTTGAAATACGGATCGGTTTGGATCGGCTGCGCTACTTCAAAGCGGCGTTTCCCCTGGATAATGGCGGTGGTGCTTCCGTCGGGCATTTTCAGCATGCGGATAATCTGGGCCACTGTCCCGATGGAGTGGAGGTCACTGAATTCAGGAGTTTCTTCTTCCTGGTTTTTCTGCGAAACCACCCCGATGATTTTGTTGCCTTTGTTGGCGTCCTGGATCAGTTTAATGGATTTGTCGCGCCCCACTGTAATGGGAATGACGACTCCCGGGAAAAGGACGTTGTTGCGTAGGGGCAAAATCGGGAGCTCCTGAGGGAATTCCTGTTTGTTCATGCGTTCTTCTTCCTCCGGTGTAATCAGGGGAATAAATTCCGCGTCCGCTTCGATGTTGTCCGAAAAGTGTAAGCCGTTTTTATCAAAAAAATCAGTCATATATAAAATGTCAATTTGTCAGTAATCTTTCGTGCTTTCTTTTTAAAGAAACGAATCAAATCGTAAAAAGGAAAGCTGCATTAGTATTTCAAGATGTGTGCCAAGGAGAAAAAGGTGCTGTTTTGGCAGGGTGAAGGGAGGTGGGGAGTTGATTAGTTAAGAGTAGGTGAGTTAGGAGTTGATGGGGCAAAGCAGCTTTTAATTCCCTGGTGGCGATCATCCTTCCCGCCGGATATAGAACATCCGCTCGGTTAAACGGCTACAATGATAGAGCGCACTGATTTTGACCCGGCTGATTGTTTTGTCGCAGATGATTCTTTGAATGCTTTCGAATGGGATGGGACCTGAAAAACGTTCCGTTTGTGTAATCTTTATGCCGGAATAATCATAAAACGTGAGCTGGAGCCGGAAGATATCCTTCGTATAATGGTAGATCTGTTGCATTCCCGGGAAGTAAAGCGTAACGAGCTGGTTTTCTTTGTATTTGAGGTAATCCGGTGTGATTACGGAATCTGTGCGGGTACCGAGCTTGGGCTCAAATGAGGGCAAACGCAGCATGCGTACCGGTATTTTACGCCTCGATCCGTCGAAAAAGAGGAGCAGGGTGTCCATTTCCCCGAAGCGGGCAGCTTTGATCCATAAGCTTTGCTTCTCCGCGTTCCACTCAAAATAGCACAGCCCGCTGAGAAATTGCACCGAATCAATTTGAGCAATGCCTTTTAATTTCAGCTTATTATCAATGGCGTTGATGAGAATTGCCGAATCTTTGTAGTTCCTTAACAAGGCTTCGTTCCGGAAACCGGATTGCGACCGGACCAGGCCCGGGATACAGAGAATCGGGATTAAAGTCAAAAAACGCATGGTCTTTTTTCTCCATAACGTTTCTTACCGGAAAAGCTACGTTTTGGTTTGTCCACTAATCACGCAAATTTTAAACCCAAAGACACGCAAATATGGAGCAGGCTTGATTCCCACAGATTTCACGGATGAAGCGGATCAGGCTAAGCATTTTAATAATTCAAGAAAATCTGCGCTTTCAATCGGCGTGATCCGCGGGATCCGCGGGAGACAAAATTCAAATCAAATCAAAAAAACTCTCCACACCCGGGATGCGCTCCACGGTAAAGCCTTCGGCATAATTGACACCGATTGTCCGCCCGAATTCGGCCATGCGACCCCGGAGAAAGCCGAAAAATTCCTCGCCGGAAATGGGAGTTTGCGGTTCTTTGGAAGCAGGATCGTAAAACTGGGTTTTGTAGGCCCGGATCGCTTCGAATTTTTGCTCCACGAATTCCGTTACATCGACCACAAAATCCGGTTTAATGTAACGGTCCTGAATGTAGTGGTAAACGGCTTTCGGGCGGTGGGCCTCCTGCTTGTCTTCATCGTGGCCGGTTTCTATTTTGCGCAATCCCGACAGGAAGCAGGCCTCGGAAACGAGCTTGCTGGCACGGCCATGATCCGGGTGACGGTCTTCAATCGCGTTGCACAAAACGATTTCCGGCTTGAAATAACGGATTTGCTCGATAATTTTAAGTAGATTTTCCTGCGAATGGGTAAAAAAGCCGTCCTCCATTTTCAGGTTGATGCGTGCGCTCAATCCCAGGATTTCGGAAGCATCGGCCGCTTCGGTATAGCGCGTTTCAATTGTTCCGCGGGATCCCAGCTCACCTTGCGTCAGGTCCACGAGCGCCACTTTTTTCCCCGCTTTGATGTGTTTGATCAAGGTTCCCGCCGCTGATAATTCAACGTCGTCGGGATGGGCAGCAAAGGCTAAAATATCGACTTTCATACGTATCTTAATTTACCACACAGGACATATAGAAAAAAGAAGCTATATAGCCTGACGTGAACCAGGTGGTCATTTTTTATCTTCGATCCATTGGATAATCTCCGGGTCCTGCGGGTCGACATTGTGTGAGATCATTTTCACTACCTTCCCGTTTTCGTCAATCAAATATTTCTGGAAATTCCAGGCAACTTCGGAGTTTGTTTCTTTTTTAAGCCATTTGTAGAGCGGATGGGCATTTTCACCCAAAATAGCCACTTTCGACATCAAAGGAAAGGTCACATCGAAATTCCGGCTGCAGAACTGCGCAATTTCTTCTTCCGTTCCGGGCTCTTGTCCGCCAAAATCATTGCAGGGAAAGCCGAGTACCGTAAACCCTTTGTCTTTGTAGTCGAGGTATAAATCCTCCAACGGACCATAATGAAAAGTATAGCCGCATTCGGAAGCGGTATTTACAAGAAGTACTTTTTTGCCTTTAACCGTGTTCCAGTCGAACACTTTTCCGTTGATATCCTTTACTTCAAAATCGTAGAGTGTCATAAATGTGTGCGTTTAGTTTAAATACAATAACGAAGTTAAGAAACAAATCAGAATTCCGCAAAAGAATTAGCTGAAGCAAGTCAATCCATGCTCTTTTTCAGCGCGTTTCCATAAGAACGGTAACGGACATAGGATACGATCGAGAACAGGGCAAAAGCCGCCACCGTGTAATACAGCCAGGACGGGATTTCCGCCAGGCCTTCTCCCTGGGCGTAAGAGTGCAGTCCTACGAGGTAAAAGTTCACCCCGAAGAAAGTGAACAAAATTGCTCCATAGCCCCAGAAGGACACCAGGTTAAAAGTGAATTTACCACTCAGGCCCGGGATATAGCGTAAGTGCAGGATTACGGCATAGACCAATACGGAAACCAAAGCCCAGGTTTCTTTCGGGTCCCAGCCCCAGTATCGGCCCCAGGATTCGTTGGCCCAAACACCGCCGAGGAAAGTACCGATCGTCAGCATGAACAAACCGATCGTGATCGTCAGCTCGGAAACATAAGTGATCTCGTTGATGTGTGAAGTGATCCGTTTTCCGTTGAGTGCATTCCGGAAAATATAAAGGGACATGTTCTGTAAGCCAAGAATTGCGCCAAGCCCCAGGAAACCGTAGCTTCCAGTAATAATCGCCACGTGGATCATGAGCCAGTAGGATTTGAGTACCGGCTGCAAAGGCGTGATTTCCGGATCAAGCAGGTTGAGATCGGAAACAAAAAGCATGAAATAGGTCAGGATTGCTGTTCCCGCGAGGATCACCGGGTTCTTTTTCGAGAAGATAAACCCGGCCAGCATCGTTACCCAGGAAATGAAAACGATCGCTTCATAGCCGTTACTCCAGGGTGCGTGTCCCGAAATGTACCAGCGCATCAGCATACCGGCAGCATGGTATATGAAAATCACCACGATCAGGAATACAAAAGGGCGGGCCAGGCGCTTAAACAATTTCTCCGGATCTTTCGTGCGGACAATTGTCAGCAGGATAAAGCAGAAAAACAGCAAGGCAGCGGCCAGGAGGACATAAGAAAAGACAGAACGCTGGTAAATGCTGAAAGCAATGGCTGCCAGGACGAAAGGGCCTGCAATAAACAAGAAACGTTTGCCGGAAACTTTTGCCGGGTCAACAAAAACGCGGATGTAAAAAATAATCAGCAGGATCATTCCCAAAGCAAAGTAGCTGTACATTGCATTTTTGAAGATATTCATTTTGTTGTAGCTGATTTCCAGTTTCACCAGGCCTTCACTTGGGAGGATGTCTTTCCGTGCAGTTTTACGCTGATATTTTTTCAATTCATCCAGCTTATCCGTCGCCAGTCCGTAGCTGTTGGTTTTCCGTGCATTGAACAAAGCTTCCAGGTAGGCCACCGCCATTGGGATCGCCGGGTCTTTCTGTGCCATCAGCTGGCCGTCAAAAGGTAGGTACCAGGTATTGTTCGGATCGTTTTTAACCGGGATCATTTTCATGTACTGCCAGGTCAGGATGCCGTTCACAACCTCGAAACGCTCCACGAGCTTGATGATCTTTTTTTCGAATTCCGAACGCCTGGATTCCAGTTTCCGGTGAGCGGCATTGTATTCGTCAATCCATTTGAAATTCCCGACCTTGTCCACCAAATCAACCCGGGAAGCATATTCGCCAAGTTTCAGACGCTCGCGTACCGCCTTCGGAACGGAGATAATCTTCTGTTTTTCCCAATACGGCTGGAACATCTGCATGCTCATGATGGTTTGCACCGCGTTGTAATCCTTGTACTTGTTTTTGCCGTAAATCTTGCGCAACAACTCATCGCATACCGTATGCGCCGGGACAATTCTTCCTTTAAAATCCTGGATCAGCAAAGAAGCAAACTCGTCGGAATGCGCTTTGGACATCACCGCGAAAGTCTTGTCCGTAATAACGGAGGCCTGCTCCTGGTGATCGTGATGCTCATGATTATGATTGTGCTCCGCGTGGTCGTGGTCGTGGTCCTGGCCAAAGGCATTCATTCCCAGCAGGGAAAAGAGCGCCAGGATAGCCAAAGACTCGCGGCGCTCACTGGATTTTTTGATTTTACCGAGCAATTCCTTGAAGCGGCCGGAAGGAGCAAAGAGCGACAATACCATCCCAATGGCCATCAGCAGGTAGCCTACATAAGTTACGTTGGTTCCCCAAAAGTCGAAGTTTACACTAAGGCGTGTTCCTTCTTCATTTTCAGGCGTTTGCGGATCATCCAGGTCGTAAGCCGACTGGAAAAAGCGGTAACCGCCATAATCCATCACGTTGTTCATAAATATACGCTGGTCTTTTTTGTATTTCTTTTTTTCGTCGAGTACGGTGACTTCACTGGCAAAGGAGGAAGCAACGTCTGAGCCGGGGTATTTGTCGAGGATAAAATCGCGGCAAAGAATGGCGAAAGGGAGTTTTCTCTCAGTGGAGCCGTATGCCATTTCGTATTTCAGTCCGCCGAACACGAACACTTCTTTGTCCGGGATCTGGCCCATGCCGCCTTTCAGCTCTACCAGCCTGGATTCCTTACCCTCTGTAATGCGCAAGGTTAAAATATCTGTTCCGACCTCTTTTTTGCCGGATGACATTTTGACCATCTTTGCGTGATCGATCTTGCGGTTAAACACAAACTGCTGGCCCTGCACCAGGTAAAGTGTTGTAGTGAGCAGGGGGACAAGACTGTCTGTCGGGATTTTCACATACATCGAATCCGAGATCGGGGCGCCTGTTTCACGCACTTTGCGCATTTCCGACATCGGGAGGTATTGCATCGGGAGCTTGGTCGTAAACATCAGCTTGCCGTTTTGCTCTACAATATCAATGCCCGGGGCGGAGTTTTTCTTTTCGTAGGAGATCGGGATGTCGCCCAAGAGGAGAAACTGGTCTTTCCCGAGGAAATTGGATTGTTTTCCACCGGTTACAATGTCCAGCACGTGTCCTTTGATCGAGTCTTTGATCAGGAGCGTGTCGATTTGTTTGGCTTTGAAATCAACGTACTCTACCCGGATCGGGCTTTTATGTCCCGGAAATTCAAACTCGTGGGAGAAGTAGTTGTTCGTTACCTCCGACATGAAATGTTTTTCCTGGTATTCGTACTGCATTTTCCCGTCGTTGACTTTAAACCAGACATGCGGTTCGGAAAGGTAAATGGTTTCCGAAGCTTCTCCCTCGCGGATCAACATCAGTCCCTCGTAACCGAATTCACGGGTAATCCAGGCACCGACAATGATGACAATAAAAGAAATATGAAAGGAAAACATAGCGATTTTCTCGCGCTTGTACATCTGGTAGCGGAAGATATTTGCAATGAGGTTGATGCACAGGAAAGCCAGCAGGATTTCAAACCAGGCGGCATTGTATACCCTGATTTTTGCGGCCTGGATGCCATAAAGAGATTCCGCGATAGTGGCATACCCGATGGCTACAAAAAAAACGATAATGGCAAGGGCCATCATGCGCATTGAAAAAAGGGCTTTTGCTAATCTTTCCATTCTTAAAAAAAGTTTGCGCAAAATTACTCAATCAATTTGAAATAGCTGTATTTTCGGGCTCACAATATTTGTTTGGAATGCGTTTATTTTTTGTCAACTCCATTTTTCTATCTGGCATCTATATGCCCGGCAGCGGACAGTATGAAACCTTCGAAAAACAAAAGGATCACACGCCCTGGTACATCACCATCGGGGCGATCGCGCTTCCCGTTGTAATTACCTGTTCTTATTTTCTTTACAAATACATCCGCGAACGCAAATGGACAACCGGAAAATTTCCTGCTGAGCTGCCCGCTACCAATGAAAACCTGCTGGAAGCTTACATGAGCCTGACGGCGCAATTCATTTTGTTTGACCGCTACCGCCAGATGGAAAAAATCGCTTTCCTGAAATCTTATTTTATGCGTTACTATGGCTCAACGCCGGTCGATATCCACGATTCCATCCAGCGCAATTTTCATTACCCGATTGCTCTTGAATCTACCGCCGAATGGGTGAACAAGCATTATACCGCTGAAACTAAAAGGCACATGCTGCAATTTCTTGTCGGACTGTGCCACATTGACAAGATCCTGAAACAACGGGAATATGAGGGTTTAAAACGGGTGACAGCCACCCTGGAGATCGAGCTTGCTTTTCTGGACGCAACCATTCATACTTACCGGGAGCAAAAAAGCGGGCCGAAAAGGGGAGAGCCGCTCAAAATGCGTCAAAGCGAAAAGCAAAAATGTGCCGCCATACTCGGTGTTCCGGAAAAAGCCGGTGAGCAGGAAATCAAACGACGTTACCGCGAGCTGGCGAAATTGTATCACCCGGATCGGTATTCAAAGGATTCCGCCGAGCAGCAAAAAATGGCACATGACCGTTTCCTGGAAATCCAGCGGGCTTATGAATTTCTGCTGAGCAGGGCTTGATTTTTCTCCCGCAGATTGCGCTAATTTGTTCTTTGGGACTCCCGCGGATGGCACGGATTTCACAGATGGAGGGAGTACAAAGCACACATAAATAAGAGCTGATCTCCCACAGATCACGCTGATCACGCGGATTTCACAGATTGAATAAATTATTTTTCCCTCGTGTCACCCAAAAAAAATCCCCGGCCGGAGCCAGGGATTCATTGTTATGTGCGGTTGCAAATCTTATTTGATCGCGTCAGCGCGTTTCTTGTATTCCATCGCCTTGTCCGTGTTTTTCAAGCTTTTGTGAATCTGGAAAAGGATCGTTAACACTTCTTTGTCGTTCGGATTCTTCGCGATGTATGCTTCGAGTGGAACGACCGCTTTTTTGTAATATTCATCACCTTTGGCAAGCATCACATCGTAGTTCGGGTCGCCCAGCTTGAGGCGGCTTGCCTCTTCCTTCAGGTTCCCGGCAACACCTACGAGGTGCGCCCCCAGCTGGTATTGAGCATCCGTGTAGTTCGGGTCAAGTTCGATCGCTTTATTCAGCGCCGCTTCAGCTTTGTCGTTTTCTTTCAGGTCGATGTAGATCGTACCGATTACATAATACAATTGCTTGTTTTTCGGATCGGCGGCAATGGCTTCCTGTAAGCTTTTTTCTGCTTCGGCTGAGTTTCCTTCATCAAGCGAGGCATTCACCAATTCGAGCAGCATGCCGCGATCGGATGGATATTTCTTACGCCCCATGGCGATCACTTCTTTTGCCTCAGCAATTTTCTTATCCTTTCTAAGGATGGAAGCGGTCATGGCATAAATCTCAGGCGCTTTATAACCGATTTCGGCACATCTTTTATAACGGGCAGCCGCGGTAGTGAGGTCGCCTGCTTTTTCAGCACAGATACCTGCATTGAAAATCGAAAGGCTGTCTACCTGGTTGATCGCGTCGGACAACATCACCTGTGCATCGTAAAAACCCATCGCTTCTTTATAAGCACCGCTTTGGTAGAGCATGGAAGAGAATTTTTCGATCTCCAGCTTTTTGCCGTAAACCGCGTCTTTGATTTCACCGTCAAATTTATCGCTTACCGCATAACCTTTTTTGAAAGAAGCAATCGCTACTTCAAAGGCATCTTCACCAGCTGCCTTAATGAAATTCGTGTCCTGGGTCATCATCCCGAGGGAGATGAAGTTGGAGTAAATTTCACCTTTATAATACAAGGTTTTCGGACTTTCTTTCGTGTCCGGATGCACCGCAGCCTGGTCGATAAACTCTTTTGCCTTGGTAAGCGATTTTTTGGCCGCTTCAGCATCGCCTCTTCCGAGGGATTCGCCGTATTTACGAAATTCGAGGGCAGCAGAGGTTTCGGTTGCTTTCTGTGCCAGCAGGCTACCCGCTGAAAGCAGGACCATCATGGACAAACTGAATAATTTACGTTTCATTCTTCTGTTTTTATTTTTTGATAGATGCAGTTTGCGGGTTTATTCCACAAATTTATTCCGCATCATTATTCGTTTCTTCGTTGTTTTCAATTTCCGTGCCATTTTGTGGGATCGGGTTTCCATCAGCATCAAACTCTTGGTTGTCTTCTTCTTCGTCGCTGCGCGGAACACGGGCAATTGCTGCGATCTCGGCATTTCCTTTGAGGTTGATCAGGCGAACACCCTGTGCCGCACGACCCATCACGCGGATCGTATCCATGTGCATCCGGATCGTAACTCCGGACTTGGTGATAATCATCAAATCATCCTCGTCGGTCACGAGCTTAATGGCCAGCAACGGACCTGTTTTATCCGTAATATTGATGGTACGGACACCTTTTCCACCGCGGTTCGTCACGCGGTAAACCGGCTCGCCGTCTTCCGGGTCGTTCAGGAAGGAGCGTTTTCCGTAACCTTTTTCGGATACAACGAGGATGGTTTCGGTGTTGTCGCGTACACAGATCATGCCTACCACTTCATCACTCTCGCTTTGCAGGGTAACGGCTTTCACCCCGGATGCATTACGGCCCATCGGCCTCACCTTCGCTTCATTGAAGCGGATCGCACGTCCAGATTTGGTTGCAATCACCATTTCATTGGTCCCGTCAGTCAGTTTCGCTTCGAGGAGTTCGTCATTCTCACGGATCGTAATCGCATTGATACCG